>CALBWZ010000339.1 GCA_937893415.1 uncultured Comamonadaceae bacterium
CTAAAAAGCCAGCAGCCAAAAAAGTTGCAGCTAAAAAGCCAGCAGCCAAAAAAGTTGCAGCTAAAAAGCCAGCAGCCAAAAAAGTAGCTGTTAAGAAGGTAGCTCCGAAGGCACTAGCCGCGGTAAAGACTGCAGCCAAAAAGCCTGTCGTTGCAAAAAAAAAAGTAACAGTTAAAAAGCCTGTTTCTGTTGCCAAGACAACCTTGACACCACAAGCAGCTTGGCCGTTCCCAACTTCAGCTAAGCCTTAAGGCGCACGCTTGTAGTTGGCATCAAAAGCCCTAAGCAACAAACTGTTGCCTGGGGCTTTTTTTCATTTTCTGTGTTGCTCGTTTGAATGCGTTTTGTAGTTGGCGCGACCTAGTTACCGAACTGCGTAACGCAGCTGCGTTTTGTAACCCACCATACGACCGGCATCGCTGTCATTGGTTGGCCACTGAACAGTAATAGGATAGCTACTACTGGCACTTAAAAGCGCTGGCGAATCGGGCCAGTCACTTGGCACCACAGTGTGCGTCATGAAGACTTGGTCGTTGCTATCGGTCAACAGCACATCGATCTGCGGCACACCCAACATCAGCTCACCGCTGTTCTCAATGGTGATATTCAACTGCAACTCACCGCTGTACAAGCGCATCACTGAAGACGACAAGATGCGCAGCCGCGACATATCTTTAACTGGCTCAATGACACAACCCACTTGCTTGCATATGGTGTGGGCATAAGGCTGAAGCTGAGGCATGCGTGCCACAAGCCAGTCGCGCTGGTAATACGCCCACTGCCCCAGCGCAATCAACACCAGCACCAACGCAAACGAAACAATTAACCAGCGCGAACCTGTACCATCGCTGTCTTCCACAAACTCTTGGTCTTCGGGCCCACCGCGCATCAAAGTGGCTTGTTGATCACCCGCTGCCAGCAAGGCTTCATCAGACCGCTCTATCGCGCCCGCATCTTGGGCTGCTTGGTCGTACACATGCGTCAACGAGCGGGCCACGTCGTTGTAACCGCTTGCTTGGCTATCCAGCGTGGGCTCTCGTTGGTCCGCGACACCACCCATATGCCCCTGCGCACTGTGCGTGACTTCCACGTTATTGTTTGCGGGCTGATACTTTGCCGCACCAGGTGCTGCTGGCAGCGCCTCATCCATGGCTTTTGCCAATGCATCCCAACTGCTGGGCACAGGCGGAAAGGGGTGCTTAAGTGGCGTGTACTCGCTTGGTGCGTCAAGCGCTTTCGACTGATCAACAGGAGCTTGTCCCTCAGTATCTGGGTTTACTGCTGGCCGCGTATCAAACTGAGACTCTGCATGCAGCTGTGACTCAGGCGTAGGCTGTGACCCGGTTTCGAAGGCCGAATCTTGAGTAACTGCTTGCCGGGTACCTGCAGCAACCGGAGCCGCCGTGGGGGTGTCGTCAGCAAAGCTGTTAGAGGTAGGTGACAGTGTGGGAATACCTGTGTGCGCTACCGCATCAAACAGAAAATAGCAGCGCCCACAACGCGCCCAGCCTTTAGAGCGCTGTAGCGCGCCTACGTCGGCTTGCAGCGGTGTTTGACAATGCGGGCATTGGGTACTGAGTTGAACAGGAGAACGGTTATCTTCAAACATACCTTGGCCTCAATCAATGTTTATGAGCACCCATCAGCACCCAGCCCTCTTGCTCGTCCAATACACGCAACGCAACATAAGGCGCATAGGCGGCCTTTAGCTCTTCAGTCTGTCTGCTCAAAATGCCAGCCAAAATCAAATCACCACCAATTTGCACATGCGCGCACAACAAGGGTGCGAGCACTTTAAGTGGTGTGGCCAATATATTGGCCATTACCAAGGCGTATTCGCCGTTGGCTAGGTCAGGCAAGCCAGCCATTAAACGCGTGTTGTTCACACTGGCGTTGGCCACAGTGGCTTGTACAGCGGCATCATCAATATCGACCGCATCGATATTGCTGGCGCCAAACTTAGACGCAGCCATCGCCAAAATACCGGACCCACAACCGTAGTCAAGTACACGGTAACCATGCAACTCACGCTGAGCAACCCAACGCAAACACATGCGGGTTGTTGGATGGGTGCCTGTTCCAAATGCCAAGCCTGGGTCTAAGCGCAAAGACACAAGCGCTTGCTCAGGCGGCTCGTGCCAAGTTGGCACAATCCAAAAACTAGGCGTAATTTCAACAGGCGTAAATTGCGACTGCGTCAAACGCACCCAATCTTGATCTGCCACTGGGGCAATGGCAATCACGCTGCACTGCACAAAGAAGTCTTGTAGCGTCAATAAGGCAGCAGCCTCTTTGGCAGCCTCTTGCTCGCCAAACAAAGCATTGATGCGTGAACGATTCCAACCAGGCAGAGGTGCCGGCATACCGGGTTCCCCAAACAGTGCTTGTTCAGCATCGGTGTGGGCATCAGCGTCTTCAACAGACACACTCAAGGCATCAAGTGCTTCCAACGCATCGCTGACAGACTCCACGTGATCTTGGGGCACTAACAATTTCAACTCAAACATGTGGTTCTCTTTTGGGCTTCATCAACACACCTTATTTATTAACGCGGGTGCTGCTCAAGCCACGTCTCTAGGTAATGAATATTGGTGCCGCCAGCCATGAACTTCGCATCAGCCATCAGCTCGCGGTGGAGAGGAATGTTGGTCTTGATACCTTCAACCACCATCTCTGACAGCGCTGAGCGCATGCGCGCCATAGCTTGGTCACGGGTATCGCCGTGGACAATCAGCTTGCCGATCATGGAGTCGTAGTTAGACGGTACGGTGTAGTTGTGATACGCGTGCGAATCTACTCTAACGCCTGGTCCACCAGCCGTATGCCAGCCAGTAATGCGGCCCGGTGAGGGTGTGAACTTAAAAGGGTCTTCCGCATTGATACGGCACTCAAAAGCGTGCCCTTTGACCGTGATTTGCTTTTGCGTGAATGCCAGTTTTTGACCAGCTGCCACTTCAATTTGTGCACGCACAATGTCTATCCCAGTAACCAGCTCTGTCACCGTATGCTCTACTTGCAATCGGGTGTTCATTTCAATGAAATAGAACTCGCCGTCCTCGAATAGAAACTCAAACGTACCTGCCCCGCGGTAGCCAATTTTTTTACAAGCGGCCACACATCGCTCACCAATTTTCTCAATCAAACGTCTGGGAATGCCAGGCGCTGGCGCTTCTTCAATAACTTTTTGGTGACGGCGCTGCATAGAGCAATCACGCTCACCCAAATACACCACATTTTTGTAGGTATCAGCAAGAATTTGTACCTCCACATGACGTGGGTTCTGCAAATACTTCTCCAAATACACCTCAGGGTTGCCAAACGCAGTGCCCGCCTCAGCCTTGGTGGTCTGCACAGCATGTAGCAATGCAGCCTCGGTGTGCACCACACGCATACCGCGACCGCCGCCACCGCCTGATGCCTTAATGATGACTGGATAGCCCACAGCTTTTGCAGTGCGCTTGATAGTAGCGGGATCATCGTCCAAGGCACCTTCAGAACCGGGCACAGTAGGTACACCAGCTTTCACCATGGCTTGCTTGGCTGATACCTTGTCACCCATCAAACGAATGGACGCTGAAGTTGGGCCAATGAAAACAAAACCACTGTTTTCTACACGCTCTGCAAAATTGGCGTTTTCGCTTAAAAAACCGTAACCTGGGTGGATGGCCTCAGCGTCAGTGACTTCTGCCGCGGAAATGATGGCCGGCATATTCAAGTAACTGTGCGTGGAAGATGCGGGGCCAATACAAACCGCCTCGTCGGCTAATTTGACGTATTTGGCATC
>CALBWZ010000340.1 GCA_937893415.1 uncultured Comamonadaceae bacterium
AATCAGCTCTGAAAATTTGTCAGCAATAAAGCCGCGGCGAACCTTGTTGGTGCGTGTGAGCTCGCCGTCGTCAGCGTCTAGTTCTTTGTGTAGGACCAAGAAGCGGTGAATTTGTGAGCCTGCCAACATACCGTCGCGGCTGAGGTCGGCGTTGACTTGCTCCATGCACTCTTTAATCAGTTGGTAGACCTCAGGCTTTTGGGCCAGATCTGTGTAGCCAGAGTAGGGGAGGTTGCGCCTTTCAGCCCAGTTGCCCACGGC
This sequence comes from uncultured Comamonadaceae bacterium, assembly GCA_937893415.1. Taxonomy (GTDB): domain Bacteria; phylum Pseudomonadota; class Gammaproteobacteria; order Burkholderiales; family Burkholderiaceae_C; genus RS62. The sequence continues at coordinate 262 of CALBWZ010000340.1, forward strand.
ATCAAAGTCGATGTTGACCATGACGCAGACTCGCTCGCGCTGGTCGCCGTAGGCCACGGCCTCTTTGATAAAGGAGAAAAATTTGAGTTTGTTCTCAACGTATTTGGGTGCGAACATAGCGCCGTCAAATGCGCCGCCCTTAATGCGGCCCACGTCTTTCACGCGGTCAATGATTTTTAGGTGGCCATCGGCGTCTAAAAAGCCTGCATCGCTGGTGTGGTACCAGCCGTCGGCGCTCAAAACCTCTGCAGTAGCCTCGGGGTTTTTGTAATATTCTTTCAGCAGACCTGGCGATTTGACCAATATCTCGCCTGTGTCACTGAGTTTGATCTCCACGCCCTCGCACGGTATGCCTACGGTGTCAGCCTTGGCTTGATGGTCTGGCTGCAAACAGACAAACACGGCGGTTTCTGTAGAGCCGTATAGCTGCTTGAGGTTGACGCCGATTGAGCGGTAAAAACTAAACAAGTCTGGGCCAATGGCTTCGCCTGCGGTGTAGGCCACACGCACGCGCGACATGCCTAGGTTGTTGCGCAGTGGGCCGTACATCACGATGTTCCCCAAGCCATACAACAGGTTGTCCATCAAGCCGACTGCTGTGCCGTCCATTTTGCTGGGGCCAACACGTTTGGCCACACCCATGAAGTAATGGAAGATGGCGCGCTTGAAGCCGCCTGCGTCTTCCATGCGGATCATGACGCTGGTGAGCAAGCCCTCGAATACGCGCGGCGGTGCGAAGTAATAGCTGGGCCCTACCTCGTTCAAGTCAATGGACACGGTGGCAACAGATTCTGGGCAATTCACCACATAGCCAACAGCCAACCACTGGGCATAACTGAATATGTTTTGCCCAATCCACGCTGGTGGCAAGTAGGCCAGCACCTCTTCTGCCGGTGTGAGCTTGTCAAACTTGGCACCCACTAAGGCGCGGTCTAGCAAGCTGTGGTGGGTGTGCACCACACCTTTTGGGTTGCCAGTAGTGCCTGATGTGAAAAACATGGCGGCTACGTCTGAGGGTTTGACTTTGGCAACCTCACCGCTGATAAAACCAGGGTTGCTGGCATTGAAGGCACGGCCCGACTCAATCAGTTGGTCAATGGCTGACAAGCCTTGCTCTTCGTAGTTGCGCAGACCGCGCGACTCGTCATAGTACAAGTGGTTCAGTTGGGGGCACTGTTCGCGGATGTCCAGCATTTTGTCGATTTGCTCTTGGTCTTCCACCACAGCAAAGCGAATGTCGGCGTTGTTAATGGGGAAGACACACTCAGCCCCTGCTGCGTCTTGGTACAAGGGCACTGGAATCGCGCCCAGGGACTGGGCCGCCAGCATGGTGGCGTACAAGCGGGGGCGGTTGGCACCAATCACCGCCATGTGCTCGTCGCGTCGCAGGCCCGCTGCGTGCAAGCCTGCTGCTATGTTGTTGACCAACAGAGCCATGTCTGCCCAAGACAGGGCTTGCCAAATACCAAAAGCCTTTTCGCGCATGGCAGGCGCGTCGGGACGCGTCTTGGCGTGGTGGGCTAGCAGGCTGACAAAAGTGTGTTGCATGGGTGAGTCTCCGTTGGCTTCGCGCCACGATGCGTGATATTTAATGGTTATGGTAAAGATTCATTTGACGTTTGGCTGTCGGTTCGACGACAATTACGGGGTTAACCTTGCTAGGACTTTCCCTAGATTTTTCTTAAACGAGACCTGTTTGTCACCGTGCCGTCTATTGATCAACTTAGAAACCGCGCTAGAAGTTTGTCAGACGACGAGTTTGTACAAATCGCTTGGCTCAAAGAACTGACCGCCGATGAGCGTGCCTATGTACGTGCAGAAATGTTGGTCACCGTCGCGCAGCCCGGCGACTATGTGGTGCGCTTTGGCAAACCAGTGACCTTCTGGTTTGGCCTCATTGATGGCCTGTTGAAAATGAGCAACGATGAGAGCCAAGGTGCGGCCATTACGTTTACAGGCTTGGCCCCCGGCGGATGGTTTGGCGAAGGGACGGTACTGAAACGCGAGAGCTACCGCTACAACGTTCAAGCGCTCCGTACCAGCCGTGTGGCGGGTATTTCAGTGGAGATGTTTCACTGGCTTATTGCCAACTCATTGGGCTTTAACCGCTTTGTGATGTACCAGCTCAATGAGCGTCTTGGCCAGTTCATTGCCGCTCGTGAGATAGACAGACTCAATGACCCTGACCTGCGCGTCGCCAGAAACTTAGCTGCCATGTTTGACACCAAGTTATATCCCGGTGTGGTGAGCATGCTGCGGATTACCCAGCAAGAGCTCGCTTATTTGGTGGGCTTGTCTCGCCAACGGGTGAACGAGGCTTTGAAAGTGCTGGCAGCCAATGGTTGGATCAGCGTGGAGTACGGCGGTTTGCGTGTCCTCAACTTGGACGCGCTGCGCTACGGCGAATTGGCAAGTGCTGTGTAAGACGCATTGGCAATGAGCCGCGTTAGCGACCTATTTTTTTATTTTCCTGTAACTTCCTTTATGATTTTTTAACGTTGAGAAACGCCCACCATGACTGATAACTCATCTGATTCACGCAAGCCCACATTACGCGCAGGCGCACGCCGCGACAACTTTGGTGCAACATTCCGCAAGCCTGCCCGAGGCAATGCACCTCTGGCGCGCTTTGTGAAGCGAGAGCCCAGCGCGTATGAAATCGAGGTTAGAAAAGCGGCCAGCGCTGCCTTGCAAAAACTAGAGCATGCGGCTACCCGTCCAGAGCAAGAGCCACAAGCGCCTCGCTATGGCCGTGAGCGCAACGACGACAACCGCGGTCGTTATGAGCAAAACCAAGAGCGTCGCAGCCCGTGGGAAGAGCGTGATTCACGCGCGCCGCGCAACGACCAAGGCCGTGACTACCCGCCGCGCAGAGACCCGGGTTTTGAGTCCCGTAACGATCAAGGGCGCGAATACACACCACGTAGAGACCAGCGGTTTGAGCCTCGCAATGACCAAGGGCGTGACCCAAGTCGTCAAGACAGCCCCGCTGCACCGCGTGCACAGCCAGCTGGCGATTCGCCGTTGGCCCGCGCCTTGTCAGTGCTGGGCAGTGCCGTGTCGACTTACCAGCCGTCGCAAGACCCAACACGCCAGCGCGGTTACGACCGTTCAAGCGAGCGCTCAGGTGAGCGTTCCAGTGGCGGGTATGAGCAGCGCGAATACCGCGACGGTGCAGACCGTGGCGGTTACCGCGACCGAGACCAAGCCCCCAGATTTGACGACAGGCGCACAGAGCGTCGTGACGAGCGTGGCGATGACCACCGTTACGAGTCCCGTGGTGAGCAATGGGGCGATCAGCGGCGCGACTCTAGGCCTGACTCGCGTGGTGACCACAGAGGCGACTTTAGAGTCGATGCACGCTCAGACGCACGCAGCGACCCAAGGGACTTTAGCCGCCCACCCCAGCGTGATGGTTATGACAGACGCGATGACCGTCAGCGCGACAGTTACCGTGGCGACGACCGCGACAACCGAGGTGGTCGTGACAACCCACCTGTTAGACGTGGCCGTGACGATGTGCCCGCGCCTCACAAGCCTGCACACATGGGTCCTAAAACCGAGGCCGAAAAGGCGGGTGGTGTGCGCTTGAACAAGCGCCTGGCTGAGTTGGGTATGTGCTCACGCCGTGAAGGCGATGCTTGGATCGAAAAGGGCTGGGTATTGGTCAATGGCGAGGTGGCGCTGATGGGTCAAACCGTATTTGAGGCCGACAACATTGAAGTGGCCGAAGCAGCGCAAGCTGAGCAAGCGCAGCAAGTGACCATTTTGTTGCACAAGCCGATGGCTTACGTCAGCGGCCTGCCAGAGGATGGCCACGAAAGTGCTGCTACCTTGATTGGCCCACAGTCACATTGGGTACAAGACCCTGTGCGCACCCGTTTTCAGGCTCGTTTCACACGAGGCTTGGCGCCTGCGGGCCGTTTGGACATCGATTCCACAGGCTTGATTGTGTTCACGCAAAACGGCTTGGTTGCACGCCAACTCATTGGGGAGAATTCCAACATTGAAAAAGAGTATCTGGTGCGTGTGCAGTGGATTGGTGACAACCCAAGTGCCGACTCTGCGGTGGTGGACACCGATGTGGAGTCGGTGTTCCCGCCAGAGCGTTTGAACTTGCTGCGTGAGGGCTTGTTCCTAGACGATCAAGCTTTGTTGCCTGCCCAGGTGTCGTGGCAAAATCCTGAGCAACTGAACGTTGTTCTAAAAGAGGGTAAAAAACGTCAGATTAGACGTATGTGTGAACAAGTTGGTCTTAAAGTAGTGGGGCTTAAGCGAATTCGCGTAGGCACAGTGGTTTTGGGTAACTTGCCAGTAGGCCAGTGGCGCTTCTTGGCGCCCAATGAGCGTTTTGGGGACTAAAACAAGCTTGTATTGAATGTCCGCCATGATGGCGGCGTGCGAGCTAACAGCTTATCGATCCAACCTATTGCCCGAATTGTGAAATTCAATAGGGGTAATAGGTCGGCGCGAGGTCATTCAAGACAATCGCTACTTACAATACAGTTTTAAGTAGAAACCCTAGGAGCTGGTAATGAAAGAAGGCGTAAAAGTCCCCACCGTCGTGTTTAAGACACGCGTTCGTGATGAGTCAATTGGTGGCGACAACCCATTCCGTTGGCAAGACATGGCCACAAATGACTATTTCGGTGGCAAGCGCGTGGTGGTGTTTTCTCTGCCAGGCGCATTCACGCCCACCTGCTCTACATTCCAGGTGCCTGGTTTTGAGAACAATTACAACGCCATCAAGGCTTTGGGCGTGGATGAAATTTACTGTGTGTCTGTCAACGATGCATTTGTAATGAACAAGTGGGGCCGCGATCAGTGCGTCACCAATGTCAAATTGATTCCTGATGGCTCCGGTCGTTTTACCCGTCAAATGGGTATGCTGGTTGACAAAGACAACGTTGGTTTTGGCATGCGCTCATGGCGCTACGCCATGGTGGTTAAAGAAGGCGTGATCGAAAAGCTGTTTGAAGAGCCAGGTCGCACCGACAACTTCGGCGATGACCCATATGGCGAGACATCCCCCGAGGCGGTGATGGCTTACTTGAAGACTCTGTAAATTGGCAATCAGCCTCTAGAGGCGCCAACTGAGTCTAAAAGCCCGCATATGCGGGCTTTTTTTATGGCCTTATTTTCGGTAACAAGTTCAGCTAAGGCCCAGCTGTCTGCGCAGTTGTCAGCCCTCTTGAAATGGGGCCTCTGCGTCCCAACATGAGAAAACATGCGCGGCAATATGCCGCAACCATCTAACAACCATTACTTATTCTGACCGTATCTGACATGACCAAACAAACCCACGTCTTTCAAGCCGAAGTCGCCCAACTGTTGCACTTGGTGACCCACTCCCTGTATTCCAACCCCGATATTTTTGTGCGTGAGCTGGTTTCAAACGCATCTGATGCGTGCGACAAGTTGCGCTTTGAAGCACTGAATGCGCCTGAGTTGTTTGAAGATGCGCCAGAGCTAGACATACGCGTTAGCTTTGACAAAGAAGCCAAGACAATCACCATTGCCGACAACGGCATTGGACTGACCGAGCAAGAAGCCATCGACAACCTGGGCACCATTGCCAAGAGCGGTACGCGCGACTTCGTCAGCAAATTGTCTGGCGACCAACAGAAAGACTCGCAGCTGATTGGGCAGTTTGGAGTGGGCTTTTACTCCGGCTATATTGTGGCCCACACCATTACAGTTGAGTCTCGCAGAGCTGGCGCAGCCAAAGACCAAGGCGTGCGTTGGGTGAGCGGGGGCACGGGCGAGTTTGAGGTTGAAGCCATGACATGCGAAAAGCGTGGCACCAGCATTACGCTGCATTTGCGTGACGATGCGATGGACTATCTCAGCCATTTCAAGCTCAAGTCAGTCATTGAAAAATACTCAGACCACATCAGCCTGCCCATATTGATGCAGCAAGAAGAATGGGACAAAGACAAGGGCGAGTATGTACAAAAGCCAGATTGGAACGCGGTTAACTCTGCAAGTGCTTTGTGGACGCGTGCCAAAAAAGATATTTCTGATGAGCAGTACCAAGACTTTTATAAAAACCTCAGCCACGATCAAGACAATCCATTGGCGTGGACACACAACCGTGTTGAAGGCAGCACCGAGTACACACAGCTGTTGTACGTGCCGGGTAAGGCGCGCCAAGACTTGTGGAGCCGTGAGACCAAGGCTGGCATCAAGCTGTATGTGAAGCGCGTGTTTATCACCGATGATGCCGACACACTCATGCCAACTTACTTGCGCTTTGTGCAAGGCGTAGTGGACAGCGCCGACTTGCCGCTGAATGTGAGCCGCGAGTTGCTGCAAGAAAGCCGCGATATGAAGGCCATACGCGAGGGCAATACCCGCCGCGTGTTGTCTATGTTGGAAGACTTGGCCAATAAAAGTGCCCCTGACGCGCCTCAAGTTGAATCAGATCCTGCCGCCGAAAACGACATCAGCGACGTGACAGCCAAAGAAGACGGCGACGCACCAGCCCCCAAGGAAGACGTGTATGGCCAGTTCTATGCAGCATTTGGTTCAGTGCTGAAAGAGGGCTTGGGCGAAGACTTTGCCAACCGCGACAAGCTGGCCAAGTTGCTGCGTTTTGCATCCAACCAAACCGACACAGTCAGCGTGAGCTTTGCCGATTACAAGGCGCGTATGAAAGTGGGTCAAGAGGCCATTTACTACATCACAGCGGACAGCCAAGCAGCTGCGAAAAACAGTCCACAGCTAGAGGTGTTTAAGAAAAAAGGCATTGAAGTATTGCTCATGACCGACCGTGTCGATGAGTGGGGCTTGTCGTTTTTGCCTGAGTTTGAAGGCACGCCCTTGCAAAGCGTAGCCAAGGGAGCGGTTGATTTGGGCGCCTTGCAAGATGAGGACGAAAAGAAGGCGGCTGAAACAGCTGCCGAGTCCTTCAAGCCTATGCTGGACAAGCTGAAGGATGTGCTGAAAGACAAGGCCAAGGACGTGCGCGTGACCACCCGTTTGGTGGACAGTCCCGCGTGCTTGGTGGTGGAGGACGGCGAGTACTCCACACAGTTGGCGCGTATGTTGAAACAAGCGGGTCAACAAGCGCCTGAGATCAAGCCCATTTTAGAAGTGAATGCGGAGCACCCACTGGTGAAAAAGCTGGAGGGTAGCCCTTCATTCAACGACTTGGCGCATATCTTATTTGACCAAGCCTTGTTGGCTGAAGGTGGCCTGCCTGAAGACCCAGCCAGCTACGTGCGCCGCGTGAACACGTTGTTGGTGTAGAGCGCCAACCCCAGCAAGCCGGCAAACCAGACGCTCAACGTTGAGTTGCTGGGTCGCTGGATTGCTGGGCTATTTGGGGCTGGACTTAATCGCCCAACTTAGCCGCCAAGCTCTTCCGTGCGCTCCATAGCGACAAGCAACTCGTCGTCTATAGCCGCAAGCCGAGTCGCCAACTGGGTTGCCAATGCTGCGTCTTTGACATAGACGCTGCCATCAGCCAACTGTGAGCTGGCGTTGGCGTGTTCGGCTTCTAGTGTGGCAATAGCTGCAGGCAGTGCGCCTAGTTCTCGTTGTTCTTTGTAATTGAGCTTGCGCTTAGCCGTCGTTGCTTGTGAGCCAGTGTCGACCAGCTTACTGGGAGCTGTCGGGGCTGGTGCAGTTTCATTCGATGGCTTGTGTGGTGTGTCTGCACTGGCACGTGTGAGCGCCCATTGCGCAGAACGCTCTGACTGCTGCAGCCAGTCTTGTACGTTGCCTTCAAATTCACGCCATATGCCAGGACCCTCATTCACGATAGTGCTGGTGACCACGTTGTCTAAAAACGCACGGTCGTGGCTCACTAAAAATACAGTGCCCTTGAACTGTGCCAACACGTCTTCAAGCAAATCTAGCGTGTCTATGTCTAGGTCGTTGGTAGGCTCGTCCAAAACCAGCACGTTGGCCGGTCTGGCAAATAAACGGGCCAGTAACAACCGGTTTCGCTCGCCGCCAGACAGCGTGTGAACGGGTGCGTGGGCGCGGGAGGGCGAGAACAAAAAGTCGCTCAAATAGCTCTTGACGTGGGTGCGTCTGCCATTGATTTCAATCCACTCGCTGCCTGGGCTGATGGTGTCTTCCAACGTTGCGTTGAGATCGATTTGGTCGCGCATTTGGTCAAAGTAGGCCACTTGCAATTGGCTGCCCAAGCGCACGGAGCCGCTGTCCGCAGTGAGTTGTCCCAAAATGAGTTTGAGCAATGTGGTTTTACCTGCGCCGTTGGGGCCAATTAGGCCGACCTTGTCACCGCGCAAAATGGTGGTGCTGAAGTTGCTGACAACTGTGCGCGCTGAGCTACCTTGTCCGAACGCTTTGTTGACGTCTTCTAATTCGGCCACAATTTTGCCGCTGTTTTGCCCCGTTGAGACGTCCAAGCGCACGCGCCCGACCACATCGCGGCGATTCTCTCGCTGGGTGCGCAAGTCTTGCAGTCTGCCAACGCGACTTTGGCTGCGGGTACGGCGTGCTGCCACACCTTGGCGTACCCACACTTCTTCTTGCGCTAGCAATTTGTCAGCCTTGGCATTGATCACGGCTTCCTGCGTGAGTTGTTCTTCCTTTTGCAGTTGGTATTGCTCAAAGTTGCCGGGGTAGCTCAGCAGCTTGCCGCGGTCTAACTCGACGATACGCGTGACAACACGGTTCAAAAAAGCCCGGTCGTGGCTGATGGTGACCACGCTGCCCTTGAAGCCAATGAGCAGTTCTTCAAGCCACACAATCGCATCCATATCGAGATGGTTGGTCGGCTCGTCAAGAAGCAACACATCAGGACGGCTGACCAGCGCTTGGCCTAAAGCAACGCGTTTGCGCATGCCACCTGACAGCGACGAGACCAAGGCATCAGGATTTAGGCGCAGCCGCTGCAATGTTTCGTCAACGCGTTGTTCCCAGTTCCAGCCGTCTTGTGCTTCAATGATGGTTTGCAAACGGTCTAGATCTGCGTCTTCGTCGCCACTCAAGTATTTATCGCGTGCAGCTTTGAGTTCCGCGATGCCGTCGCTGGCCGACTCAAAAATAGTGTGTGCAGGGTTCAATATAGGTTCTTGCGACACAAAGGCCACGCGCACACTGAGTTGGCGCTGAACTTCACCGTCGTCAGGCTTGTCAATGCCCGCGAGTATTTTCAGCATAGACGATTTGCCTGTGCCGTTGCGCCCAATCAAGCCTATGCGCTCTTGGGTTTCGAGTGCAAAGTCGCAGTAGTCGAGTAGCGCCACATGGCCAAAGGCCAGGTGCGCTTGATTCAATGAAATAAGTGCCATGTGTGTGCCTTGGCAAGTGCCAAAGCTAAAAATGATTGAGGGAAATAGCCGCTTCACCGTCGCGTTGCGAGGGTTTTGTCAAGCGGCTTGTTGCGCGACTAGCGCAAGGCTATAGTGTCCCAGATAACCACACTTTAATGTAGCAAGGCGATATATTCACCATGGATTTGCTTGTAAACGGTCAAAACCGCACTGTAAATGTGGCGTCAGACACACCACTGCTGTGGGTGTTGCGCGATAACCTTGGCTTGACTGGAACGAAATTTGGCTGCGGTATTGCAGCCTGCGGCGCTTGTACGGTGCACCTCAACGGCCAAGCGGTTCGCACCTGTGTGCTCCCGGTTGCTGCGGCGCAAGGACAACAGATTACAACTATTGAGGGGTTGTCGGATGTGGCGGGCGGTGGCGTGTTGCATGCTGTGCAGCAGGCCTGGATCGACGAGCAAGTCCCGCAATGCGGCTATTGCCAGTCTGGGATGTTGATGGCTGCAGCGGCACTGTTGTCTAGCAACCAAGCGCCCAGTAACGACGACATAGACGCTGCGATGACCAATATATGCAGGTGCGGCACGTATCAACGTGTGCGCGCTGGTATTCACAAGGCAGCAAAAGCCTTGCAATTAAGCCGCTTGCCAGGTACTGACTCATGAAGCGCCGTCACTTTATTGTGGGTGCTGCTGGGATGGGTGGTGCCTTGTTAGTCGGTTGGGGCGTTATGCCGATGCGCTCGCGCCAGGGTAGGCCTGCGTTGCTGCCCTTGACCGCTGGCGAAGTGCCGTTGAACGGCTGGCTGAAAATTGCAACCGACGGCACTGTGGTATTGGCTATGCCCCGCAGCGAGATGGGCCAAGGCGTCCACACTGCGCTGCCCATGTTGGTTGCCGAAGAGCTCAACATGCCGCTTGCAATGGTAAAAATTGAGCAGGCTGGTGCTGACACCATGTATGGCAATGTTGCGGCCTTCATGAGCGCGTTGCCTTTTCATCCTTCAGACACCGAAGGCCCTGAGCTGGCGACACACATACGCGCTTCGCAGTGGTTGGTCAGCAAAGTCGTGCGCGAGCTTGGAGTCAATATAACGGGTGGCTCAACGTCTGTGGCCGATGCTTGGGAGCCTGTTCGCGTCGCAGCTGCGACCGTTCGTGAGCGCTTGCGCCAAGCAGCTGCCAGTCAATGGCAGTTGCCGTTAGAAGTTGTGCGTATTGAAGATGGCCATATTGTGGGCGGCAAGATGCGTGCGCACTTTGGCGAGTTGGCGGTGCAAGCTGCAAGCGTTGATACCGTGACGGTGACGCTCAAGCCGTATGCAGCATTCAAGCTGTTAGGGAAGGTCTGCATAAGTCAGCCTGCTGTAGGCCAAATCTGAGACAGTAGAG
>CALBWZ010000341.1 GCA_937893415.1 uncultured Comamonadaceae bacterium
CCCTCACCAATACGCCCGCCCATAATTGCCGTGTTGTAAGACATGGTGGCCATGAGCTCTGTCGCACCAGCAGGACCACCGTTGGTCAGCACCTTAATCAACTGAAAATCGGTAAACGTAAACAGCACTGAAAAAGTCATCACGACTGCAATGATTGGGGTCAACAATGGATAGGTGATCTTGACGAACATTTGCCAAGGCGTTGCGCCGTCAAGCGTAGCCGCCTCGTACAACGAAGCGGGTACTGTCTGTAACCCCGCCAGTAAAGAAATTGCAATAAAGGGAACCCCGCGCCAGACATTTGCAAAAATAACGCTGAAACGTGAGTTCCATGGATCACCCAAGAAATCGATGTTTCCCTCAATCCACCCCCACTCTCTTAAGGTCCAAGAGATGACAGAAAACTGCGGATCGTAAATCCACCAAAATGCGATGGCAGACAGCACAGTTGGAACAATAAATGGAATCAATATGATGGCTCGCAAGATGGCTTTAAATGGCATACGTTCATTTAATAAAATAGCCAAATAAAGCCCAACTGCAAATTTGATTGCACTGGCCACTACCGTGTAGAAAAGCGTAAAGAAAACGGCTGAGTGAAACTTGGAGTCCATCAGAATCCACTCGTAGTTTTCTAAACCTATAAAAACCCCTGGTCGGCCAATTCGGGCATCTGTAAAAGACAGCCATACGCCAAGCCCGAGAGGGTATACCAAAAAAAGAATCAGAAATGCCGCCGCGGGCAACATGAACAACGACCCAACGATGTTTTTATTGTCTGACCAAAGTGCACGTCCATAGGACCGTTTTGGCAGGGAAGTTAATAGAACAGATGACACGCAGCGGCTCCTTCGGTTAGCGGTAAATACGCATGGCTGAGCGCTCAGCCATGCCGATTGCGTCCTTGATAGTTGCGCGACCGGTACACACGGAGGCCACCATATCCAGCATGACGAAGTCAGCCAGCGCTGAGGCTGCACGCTCGCCCACTGAGCCTTTTCCGCCCGCTGTCAATGTGCGTTTTGCCACATCGCGAACCAAGCTCAACTTGGGGTCTGAGCTCCATACGGCTGCCTTGTCGTAGTCGTTCAGAGGATGTGTCAAATAGGCTACACCTGCATCCAACCAAGGGCCATAGTTTTTAGCAGCCATCATGAAAGACATGAATGCCTTACATGCATCTGGGTACTTGGTGTACTTCATGGCCATCAATGGGTACGCAATGTGGAATTCTGTTGGTATTCCAACAGGTCCAATTGGCCATAAGGAATGGTTCATGTCGTCCATGACTTCCTTCATGTCGGCTTGGCCTTTTGCAGCACCAGCTTTGGCCGCGGCATATATAGATACCCCGTTGTTTGTCAACGATACATTGCCGGTCAAGAATGCCTTGTTGTTAAAGGAATCATTCCATGAAGCTGTACCCGTCACAAACGTCTCGGACAAGGCTTGAATGTACTCCAAGGCTTTGACCGTTTCAGGCGAGTTAATGGTGACTTTGTCTTTTTCGTCAACCAAATTGGCGCCATGTGACCACAAGGCCCAATGCACCCAAGCGTTACCGTCGCCGGAGGCACGGCCTAATGCAAAGCCACCTGGTGTGGATTTAGCCTTCAGCGCCTTCATCAACTCTAAGAAGCCTGCTGTATCGCCTGGAATTGTCTTGAAACCAGCCTTCTCAATCATGCTTTGGCGGTAGTTGATGACGTTGCCGTTGTAGGCAACAGGCAGTGCAATCCACTTGCCACCAGACATGCCGTAGGTGCGTGCTGACGGCACCCACCCACCATGGGCTTTGTCCAAGTAATTGGCTACGTCCGTTACATCCAAACATGCGGTTGGGAACAAGTGTGGCAACGAGTAAAGACCCCAGAACATGTCTGGACCCTGTTTGGTATTGGCTGCAACGCTGGCTTTCGGCTGGACATCATCAAGCGACTCGTTGATAACCGTTACCTTGACACCTGTAGACTGGGTGAAGGCATCCACCAACCGCATAAAGCCGTCTTCTTCGCTTTGAATAAAACGCTTCCAACGCAGCAATTGAAGACTGGCACCAGCTTCTGGTGTCCACGAGTTTTGTGCAGCCCAAGCTGAGCTAAACACGGCAAGGTTGGCTGTCGCACCGGCACCCGCTATTGCGAGGCCAGTTTGCAGTACGCTGCGGCGATCCATTTTTGTTTTAAACATGAATGTCTCCTAATTATGGTGAGAAACGGTGTGATGACCTTGCACGTCAAATGCGCTGCCCAGTGACAAGGTCGAACAAATGGGCATGCTCCATTCTGGGTTTTAAGTTGATAGCGGCACCCACTGCTAGGTCATGCCGTTCCCTGTAAACCCCAGTCAGTTCCTGATCGCCAATGCGCGCAACAACCAGTGTTTCTGATCCAGTGGGTTCGACCATCTGCACCTGCGCAGGTATCCCCATTGGATCAATATCAAGATGTTCTGGTCGGATGCCATACATCGCCTTAACGCCGTCTGCAGCCGTGCTACTTGGATTTAGTTCCAAGCGCCCACCACTGCTCAATTCGAAGTGTGGATCGCCATTGCGGCGCACCGTCCCCTCTAAAAAATTCATAGCGGGCGAGCCTATAAACCCAGCCACGAATCGATTGGATGGGTTGTCATACAGCTCAAGTGGCGTTCCGATTTGTTCGATACGACCGTCGTTCATAACAACGATTTGATCTGCCATGGTCATGGCCTCAATTTGATCGTGCGTGACGTACACAGACGTAGTCTTCAGCCTTAAATGCAAGCGCTTAATTTCTGAGCGCATGGTCACTCTGAGCTTGGCATCTAGATTGGACAAGGGCTCGTCAAACAAAAATACCTTAGGCCGTCTAACAATCGCTCTTCCCATGGCAACGCGCTGACGCTGACCGCCTGACAGCTGGCGGGGGAACCGGTCTAACAAAGGCGTTAGACCCAAAATATCAGCTGCAATATCGACTCGCTCATCAATGTCCGCTTGCGGGGATTTGGCCAGCACCAGTGAAAATGCCATGTTGTCCCGCACGGTCATGTGCGGGTACAGCGCGTAGTTTTGAAACACCATCGCGATGTCTCGGTCTTTGGGGGGTAACAGATTCACCACCCTTTCATCAATGCTGATTTCTCCTGCGCTGATGTTTTCTAGACCTGCTAGCATCCGCAACAGTGTGGACTTCCCGCATCCTGATGGACCCACCAACACAGTAAACGAGCCGTCTGGAATGTCAATTGAGACGCCTTTTAAAATCAAAGTTGATCCAAAAGATTTTTGTACTTCATCTATCTTGACGCGGGCCACAAGCATTACTCCAAATTTTTTCTAGTCTTATAATATGACCATTGAAAAAATAAGTGCCTCATGGCAAACCCTAGGACAGCATGTCATTTTTTCTAGTAGAAAATCCCTGTTGAAGTGGTTGAAATTGCACCAATAAGTTGCGCAACAAGCAGCCTATGTCTTGCTACAACGCAGTCCTAACGCTCAGTTTTTAACGCCGACAGTTTGTGGCATTTGATCACTGCCAGCAATCGCAAAACAGCGCGAACGACCATACGCACCGCTGTTTCCATGTGTGTTATCTAGTCTTCAATTAGGTTTGAAATTCATGGCCCATCTTCCTACTTTGTCGATGTTGCAAACCTTTGAAACAGTTGTAAGACGATTAAGTTTTGCCTTGGCCGCACAGGAACTACATTTAAGCAGCTCTGCAGTTAGCCATCAAATCAGCAAACTAGAGGGCATTGTGGGTGCACCTTTGCTGTACAGAGACAGACAAGGTGCAAGAACCACACCAGTGGGCGAATTGTATTTACAACGGATCCTTCCAGCGCTGCGCATTGTAGAAACGGCTGGCAAAGACTTGGTAACAACCGACACAAAACTGCTGCACATACACGCAAGTCCGAGTATTGCAAGTCTGTGGCTGATGCCACGTTTGCCTGGTTTTGTGCAAGCCCACCCTGAAATTTCGTTGCACCTGTCTGCATCCCCAACGCACAGTGTCTTTACCGCAGGCGAGCCAGACATAGATATACGCTACGGCTTGTCGAACTGGGCCCATCTTGAAGCCGAGTTGTTGTTCTCCGAACCAGTTCGCCCGCTGACCAGCCCGGCACTGGCTAAAGACTTGGCTATGCAGTGCGTCAGTGATATGTTGCAAGCACCCTTGATACACAGCTCCGAAAGCTTGGTTCAATGGCACGACTGGCTCCATGCAAGTGGCGTAGAAGCCAAACCCAATGCTTTTTCACTGCGGTTTGACCGCGCACAGCTGTCTTTGGATGCGGCAGCTCAAGGTTTGGGAATCGCCCTGGAAAGCACCATCATGGCGGCGCCCTATCTTGCTGATGGTCGTTTGGTTGCTTTGTTTCCTGCACATCACGTGGTGGCTGCACAAGGGCACTTTGCGGTGTATCCCACAAGTCATGCACTGAGACCGCAGGTGGCGACTTTTATCGATTGGCTGAGGCAACAGGCGAGCGACTGCGTCTAAAACATAACCGTCGGGGAACCCTAATTCCAGACCATGGGTCTGGCTGTAGGAAAAATGGCACCCACTCATCGCCATCTAATTGTATTACCATATTATGGTTAATACCTATCAACATGATGCACATAAACCGTTACCGTGATTTGGCACATTGAGTCGCTCATGACTTTTTGCTTCACCAAAGAGGTATTCACATGTCACATTCATATCGTCGGTCTTTTATTGCACGGGCCGCA
The DNA here is from genome assembly GCA_937893415.1 of uncultured Comamonadaceae bacterium. Taxonomy (GTDB): domain Bacteria; phylum Pseudomonadota; class Gammaproteobacteria; order Burkholderiales; family Burkholderiaceae_C; genus RS62. Next base: position 4,727 of record CALBWZ010000341.1, read on the forward strand.
GCTAGCATCGCTGGTTTGGCGCTGGTCAGCGCGGTCATACCAGCTGTAGCTGCAGATTATCCCAACCGCCCCATCACGATGGTTGTTCCGTGGGGGGCAGGCGGTGGCACAGATGCAACTGCACGCATCATTGGCAGCTTGCTAGAGAAAGAACTTGGCCAACCTGTGACCGTTGTCAACCGCACTGGTGGCAGTGGGGTTGTAGGTCATTCCGCCATTGCATCGGCCGAACCCGACGGTTACACCATAGGCTTGGCAACGGTTGAAATCGGCATGATGCACTGGCAAGGACTGACCAAGCTGAACAGCACCGACTACACCCCACTTGGCCTGGTGAACGCCGACCCAGCAGGTGTGCAGGTCAACGCGGATTCGCCGTACAAAGACGTCAAGCAACTGTTGGCTGCTATCAAAGCCAATCCCGGCAAACTCAAAGGCTCTGGTACAGGACAAGGGGGTATTTGGCACCTCGCCATCGCTGGGCTGCTTAGCGACCAAGGTATTGATCCCTCATCCCTGCCTTGGGTGCCAAGCCAAGGTGCCGCACCCGGACTCCAAGACATGATTGCAGGTGGCATCGATGTGGCACCTGTTTCGTTGCCAGAAGCACGGTCACTGATAGACGCTGGCAAGGTGCGCAGCCTGGCAATCATGGCAGACCAACCCTCTGGCCTGTATCCAAACGTACCTACTTTAAAGTCCGCGCTGGGTAGCAACTGGACCATGGCGGCTTGGCGCGGCGTCGTAGGCCCCAAAGGAATACCAAGCGATATCAGTAACAAATTGGCAACTGCAATTAAAAAGGTCGCAGCAAGTAAAGATTACACCGATTTCATGGCCCAAAGAGGCTATGGCGTGATCTACGCAGGACCATCAGAGTTTGCAACGTTTATGGCCAAATCAGATGCCGGCCTCGGTGCAACCATGAAAGCTGTTGGACTTGTGAAATAGGCCAACCCATTTCTGCACTGCCCAGCTCAGCACAAGCACCCATATGAAACTTAACGACGCCATCATCGGACTGTTGCTGCTGGCTGTGGGCTTAGCCGTCTTAATAGGCGTGCAGGACTATCCCAACATTCCGGGCCAAGATGTTGGCCCGGATCTGTTTCCCGCCCTCATTGCAACCGGCTTACTCATCGGTGGCGCCATGCTGTTGGTACGTGGATGGCGTGAACGGTTCATTGCACCATGGCTGGTGTGGGGCGACTGGCGCCACTCGCCACGCCATGTTCGCGCCATGCTCGTATTGGTCGGCTCTGTTCTTTTTTACATCGCGGCATCCGACTGGCTTGGCTTCGTTATCTGCGCCGTAACAATTTTATTTACATTATTCCGCGCGCTGCAGCTGGATACCACGCGCTCGATCACGGTTGCTGTCATCGCAAGCTTGGTGATTCACTTTGCTTTTTACAAACTGATGCGTGTCCCACTGCCTTGGGGCGTCTTGCTGCCATATGCTTGGTAGGCGTTGAGCATCTTTTGACATACACAGGACATTGACCAGCTTATGTGGATACCAATAGAGCAAGCGTTTGCCATGGTTTTTGAACCATACACGTTGATGGTGATGGTGCTGGCCGCTTTTTACGGCCTGTTTGTGGGCGCAGTGCCAGGTCTCACCGCAACGATGGCCACGGCGTTGTTGGTACCTGTCACCTTTTTCATGGCGCCTATTCCTGCTGTAGCGGTTATGGTCACCGCTACAGCAATGGCCATATTTTCAGGCGATATTCCCGGTTGCTTGTTGCGCATACCTGGGACGCCCGCTTCAGCGGCTTATACCGACGAGGCCTATGCCATGACGCGCAAAGGCGAAGCAGAAAAAGCATTAGGCGCAAGCTTGGTATTTTCTGCGGTGGGCGGTTTGTTCGGCACTGTCGTACTGATAGTAGCTGCACCAGCATTGGCTGAGTTTGCAAGCCAGTTCAGCTCTTTTGAATATTTTTGGCTGGTGCTATTGGGCCTTACCTGCGCGGTGTTCATCACATCTGCACAGCCACTTAAAGGTTTAATCACCTTGTTCCTCGGTCTATTGGTGGCCTGCGTCGGTCTCGACAACCCAGCAGGCTTTCCACGCTTTACCTTTGACAGCGTCGAGGTCATGGGGGGCATTGGCATGATCCCAATAATGATCGGTATGTTTGCGTTTTCTGAGATCCTTCGTTTTGTGGCGGACACAAGTCCGCCTACCACGGCAGTTGTTGAGAAAGTCGGTAACGTGCTGAAAGGGCAATGGCAGGTGGCACGCAAATACCCTGTGCAAATTCTGCGCGGCAGCGCGCTGGGAACTTCCGTGGGAGCCTTACCCGGCGCAGGCGCCGATATTGCTGCATGGATGTCTTACGCCATCAGCAAGAAGTTTTCGAAAGAGCCAGAAAAGTTTGGCACTGGACATGTCGAAGGCTTGGTTGAAGCTGGCGCGGCAAACAACAGCTCATTGGCTGGCGCATGGATTCCTGCATTGGTTTTTGGTATCCCAGGGGACTCGATTACAGCCATCGTAATCGGCGTTCTTTATATGAAAAACCTGAATCCAGGCCCGTCATTGTTCACCACCAACCCGCAAAATATTTATGCCGTGTTTTTAATATTTATTCTGGCTAACTTGTTGATGATTCCCTTGGGCATACTGTGCATCAAATGCGCACGCCGGGTGCTACAAGTGCCGCGCAATATCTTGATGCCAGTGATCCTGATGTTCTGCATAGTGGGGACTTTTGCGATTAACAACACGCTGTTTTCTGTTCAAGTCATGCTGGTGGCAGGACTTGTAGCCTAC
>CALBWZ010000342.1 GCA_937893415.1 uncultured Comamonadaceae bacterium
ATCGCGCGTGACTTGGCCTATGTGGGCGTGTTGTGCGTTGAGTTTTTTGTGGTGAAAACCGATGCAGGTTTGGACTTGGTGGTCAACGAGATGGCGCCACGGCCGCACAACAGTGGCCACTACAGCCTTGAGGCATGTGATGTGTCGCAGTTTGCGCTGCAGGTGCGCACCATGACCAGACTGCCTTTGGTGCAACCGCGCTTGCACAGCCCCACCGTCATGCTCAACCTGATGGGCGAGGTGTGGTTGAACACGGGTGAGCTGCGCATACCGGTTTGGGACGAGGTGTTGGCGCTGCCGGGCACGCACTTGCATTTGTACGGCAAGTTAGAAGCGCGCGCAGGGCGAAAAATGGGCCACATCACAATTACCGCTGTCAGCATCGAGCAAGCCCGCGCTGTTGCGTCGCAAGTGCAAGCTATTTTGGGTCTGTGGCACTGACCATGGCAGTCTGCATCAGTGCACTAGACCAGCAAGCTGCAGAAGTGGCCGCCAGCGCATTGGCGCAAGGCCAGTTGGTAGGCCTGCCTACAGAGACCGTTTATGGCTTGGCAGCCGATGCAGCCAACCCACAAGCAATCGCCAAAATCTTTGCGGCAAAAGGCCGCCCTGTCAACCACCCGCTGATTGTTCACGTGGCGCCGTGCACCAGTCGCACGGCGTGGGAGCAGGTTTTGGCGCAGCTGTGCAGCCACGTGCCTGAGGCCGCTTGGCGACTGATTGATGCATTTTGGCCGGGTCCGTTGACCCTTATTTTGCCGCGTTTGCCAGGTGTGTGTGATGCCGCGGCAGGTGGTCAACCCACCATTGGCGTGCGTTGCCCCGCCCATCCCGTGGCGCAACACATCTTGTTGGCAGCCGCTGCCAAAGGTGTGTTTGGCGTGGCTGCGCCAAGCGCCAACCGGTTTGGTCGGGTCAGCCCCACCACGGCCGCGCACGTACTCAGCGAGTTTGAAGATGTGTGCGTGAACGGTGCACCCATTCAATTGGTGGTGGTCGACGGCGGTGCGTGCAGCGTCGGCATTGAATCGGCCATCGTGGATGTGAGTCAGGTCAAGCCTGCGCTGCTGCGCCCAGGCGTGCTGACCCAAGCACAACTGGAGCAGGCGGTAGGCCAGTCACTGGCGCAGCCCGGTCCCCAGTCGCCGCAGGTATCTGGTTCGTTGGCATCGCACTACGCGCCTGCGGCCCGCGTCATGGTGGTCACCGAGCAAGACTTGTTGCAAGCGTGCGCTAGGGCCGCGATTCCAGAAGGCGATGCGGTGTATGCCAGCCAAGTGGTTTTGAATGCCTGCGCGAGCCCCTTAGACAAACAGCGGTTGATGCCAGCGTCTGCTGTTGATTTTGCGCATGAGTTGTTTGCGCAGTTGCGCGCACTGGATGCCACAGGTGCGCCCAGTATTTGGATACAAGCGCCACCCGCAGTGGGCGAGTTGGCCACTCTGTGGGACGGCGTGCGTGACAGGTTGCAGCGCGCCAGCGTCTGACCAGTCAAGGCGTTTGAGTCTGCTGGTTTTGCTGCGCATCACCGATCACCGCGCTGTGTCAGCCGGCTGTTATTGGTTGGCTGCCCACTCCACCAACTGGTACAGCGCGGCGCGTGCCTTGGGGGCGTCTTCGTGGTTGACCAAGGCGGCCACCACATACTGGCGGCCGCTTCGTCCAGTGACATAACCCGCAACAGCGGTGACATCTTTCAGCGTGCCAGTTTTGAGCCGTGCGTTGCCGCTGGCAAATGGTGTGCTGCCGTCGCGCCCCATGCGTGAGACGGTACCGTCCACGCCAGCAATACCCAACGAGTCAAAAAAGTCAGAAAAATTGGGCTGATTGGCCTCATGGCGCAACAAGGCCACCAAGCCATTGGCCGATACGCGCCCGTCGCGCGACAAGCCAGAACCGTTGTCTACCCAGGGCACATCTGCCAGGGTGCCTACCTTAGACAGCCACCATTGCGTCACCTTGGTGCGCGCTGAGGAGAAAGTGGCTGGCTGGGTCGTCCAAGGCACTTGGCGGGGTGGCAGTGCGGCAAAGGCTGGTGGCAATATGGCTTCAAACGCGTGGCCCAACAGGTTGGACGTGCTACGCGTTTTGGCGGCGTTGTTGGTGTGCACAGCATGGCCTTCAAACGCAGCGATTTGCGTGGGATTGGACAAGCCCAAGGTCAAGAAAACTTGCTGCGCCATGACGTTGTTGCTGAACTTGTTGACATCGGCAATGATGTCGCGCAGCGGCAGCGATGGCGACGAGAGCAGCAACTTTGCGTTGGTTGGGGTTGTGCCAATGCGCACCTCGCCAGTGACGGTGCCGCCCAGCGATTGCCAAATGCCCATCAAGGCTTTGCCGGCATATTGATCAGGCGCGATGTAGGCAACAGGCCACTCTTGCTGACCACATGACTTTGGAAAACGCCCGTTAAAGCGGAAGACGCTGGCCTGGTCCAAGTCGCCACCGAGCTTGCTGCGCCAGTCGCCACAGCGCCCTTTAACCAGTCGCACAGTGCTGGGCACTTTCAAGCCAGCCATGGGTGGCTCCACCGTTACGGTCGCCACGCCTGGTGTGGCTTGTGGGTCGAACTTCAGCACCACAGACTTGAAGTTCACCAGCAAGGCATCGGGCTGGACGTTGTACGGGCGAAGTGCTTCACCGTCAAAACTGCCTGCGTCTGAAGTGGGAATAGAGAAAGCGCTGCTGTCCAACACCAAGTCACCCATGATATTTTTAAGGCCTTGCGCACGCAAAGTTTGCATGGCCGCAGTGATGCGCTCCACCACAAACTTAGGGTCTCCACCGCCTTGAATCACCATGTCGCCCAACAACAGCCCGGCTTGCACATTGCCGGTGGCGTAAAAGTTGGTATGCCAGACGAAATCCGGGCCCAACGTGTCCAGTGCTGCCGCCGTGGTGATCAGTTTGGCAACCGATGCCGGGTTGCGTGGTTGCGCGGCGTTGATGCTCAACAGCGCAGGCAAGTCGGCCTGCACAGGTGCTATCACCACCGACAAGGCCTCTATTGGCACACCCACTTTGTGCAACCTACTTTGAACGGCACTTGGCAAGTCGCCCGCGGTGGCGCAACCTGAACTCAGCGCGCAAGCCAACAAGCCAGATGCCAGCGGGTACAAAGAGGTGGACTTGATGTGGTTCATGGTGTCTATGGTGTGTCTGGTGGTGGGTTTCAACGGCCTTGTGCCCACTTGATTGAGCAGCCTACAAAGGCCGTTTGTTCGGTAGGGCCATGGCCCGTGGTGGCGTTAAGCGCCATGGCGTTGACCAGTTCGGGTGCACACGGCATCGAATGAACGACCCACGTGTTGGCCCTCGTCGACCAGATAAGGAAATGTCCAGCCATGTTGCTGCGCACAGCGCTGCATCAGTGCTGGGTGCGGACCTGTCATCGTTGGACATGACACCCAGAACAGCAATCCCCTGGCGTTGCAATGTCTGCGCATCAGTTGCCAATCTGTCTGCGATGGCTTGAACATACAGGCAGTGGTTGCACAAAAACACGACCAATACACCTTGCTGACCGACATAACTGGAGACCGTGTGCGTTTCACCACCGGGCGCGGCGAGCGTAAAGTCAGGCGCTTGCCAACCAAAGTTACATATCGGTGTGTTGAGCAGCATGTGGGTTCAAACAAGGGCACATAAGTTGAGGTCACAATATGTCATCAGTGCTGATGAGCAGGGCACTACATTAGACTTTGCACTTATATTGTGCGCTATTTCAACCATCAAACGCCCCTATGCAGCATGTCTTAGCTATCGAATCCAGTACAGCCCGTTTGTCGTTGGCGTTACAAAGCAATGGCTGTATCTACACGTTTGAGGGCGAAGGTGGGGCGACGGCATCTGCCACCATGTTGGGCCATATTGCCGACTTGCTCATGCAAGCCAACATCGCTGTGGCTGACTTAGATGCGGTGGCTTTTGGCCAAGGTCCAGGCGCATTCACCGGCCTGCGTGCCGCGTGCGCGGTGGCGCAAGGCTTGGCGGTGTCGGCGCGGGTGGGCGGTATTGTGGTGTTGCCTGTGAACACCCTAATGGCGTGTGCCCAAGCCGCGCGCACAGACTTAGGCCCTACACAGCCCATGCACATCAGTGCTTGCATGGATGCGCGCATGAGCGAGGTCTACACGGCCTCTTACCAATTTACACAAGCAGATGGCAGCGCTGTATTGCCTGTTCAGGTGCTGCCGCCCATGCTGGCGCGCCCAGATCAACTGTTGCGTGTACACGCGCAACCCCACTGTTTCACGGGCAACGCCCTAGCGGTGTACGGGCAAGAGTTGGGCGAAGCGGCGTCGCATGTGGCGTGGCATGCCGCATTGCCTACCGCCAGTGCCATGCTGACATTGGTACCTGCCCTGCTGGCCAGCGGCGCGGCGGTGCCGGCGGCCATGGCGCGCCCATTGTATGTGCGCGACAAGGTGGCACAAACCACCGCTGAGCGCATGGCCGCCAAGGCATTGCTGGCCAACACGCCATAGGCTGCAGGCACGTGGCAACGCCCAATCACCGCACACAAAAGACCATGTTGATGGGTCAACGACGGGTGCGTTTTATCGCCATGACCCAGGCAGACGTCGATGTTGTCGCCGAGCTTGAAAAAGCGTCCCATAGCCACCCCTGGAGTCGCGGCAATCTACAAGACGCAGTCGACCACCACCACGCGCAACTGCTGGTGAGCGGCCCTGTTGAGGGCGAGTTGGCCACCTGGCATACGGGCGCAGGTGAGGTGATTTTGGGCTACTGCGTGGCCATGATGGGGGTTGACGAAGCGCATTTGCTCAACATAACGGTGGCGCCCACCCACAGACGACAAGGCTGGGCAACGGTGATGATGCACGCGTTGGCTGTGTGGGCTCAGGGGCGGGACGCGCACCTGTTGTGGCTTGAGGTCCGCGCCAGCAACACAGTCGCCCAAGCGCTCTACGCCAGCATGGGGTTTGAGGTTGTGGGGGTGCGCAAGCGCTACTACGCACTCAATGCGCAAGCGCGCGAAGATGCCCAAGTGATGCGCTTACCTTTAAAAGCTTGGCGCATGCCAAAATAGCCTTCTTATGTCACATGAAACACCACACCTTGCTGAAGACCACGTGCCACAAGCGCAAGGTCTAGGTGCGCCTGTGTTGTCTGACAGTTTGAACTTAGACAGGCGGGCCCGCGCCATGCTGAAGGCCATGGGCATACAGTGGTTGTGGCCGACAACTGCAGCGCAGCGCCCACCGCAAACTGGCGAGCCATTGACCATGCCCCCTGGTGCCGAGGCGACTTTTACACCGACTAGACCGGACGTGCCTGATGGGGTTGCCCCGCCGCCTGCACAGCCGCGTCATGTCCGCACACCTGTCGTGTTGAAGGCCAGCCCGGCTGTGGTGCCGACACCCGCATCAGATCCCTTGATTGGTCGTGTGCCGGTTGAGGTGTCTGACGTTGACTGGCTGGCGCTGCCAGCGACCGTCGCCACGTGCCAATCCTGTGATTTGTGCGACCGTAAAACGGCAACGGTGGCTGGCTGGGGAAGCCCACAAGCCACATGGCTGTTTGTGATCGAAGGCTTGGCCCCAAGTGACCAAGACCCACAGCCAGTCAATGGTGACGAATGGACGTTGTTGCAAGCGATGTGGCGGGCGATGAAGCTCAGCCCTGAACAGGTGTATGTCACCAGCCTGACCAAATGCCGGCCTGCACCGGGTGTGACGGTTGGTGACTATGAGGCACAGCAGTGCGTTGCATTTGTGCACCGCCAAATCGCGTTGCTGCGTCCGCACATGGTGGTCGCCTTGGGCTTGCCCGTGGCGCAAGCCTTGTTGCCTGAATCGGCCCATACATTCAAGGCGCTAGGGCAGTGGCGCTCTCAATTGCACACCTACACACACGGCTCACAAGCGTCCGACAGCCAGGCTCGACACACGCCAGTGACGGTGACATACCCATTGGCTTCGCTGATACGCACGCCCGTAGACAAGGGCAAGGTGTGGGCCGATGTGTGCATGGCCTTAGACCACGTGAGCCAAGCGCAGGTGAGCCCAGTACAAGCCGGCGCTTAGCGGTGGCCACACAGTTTCTGTGGCGTGCCCCTTGGGTCCACACCCACCAACTGGCCCGCGACCTGTGCTGGCTGCTCAGTGCACCTCCTTTTTGGCCATGGCGTGGCGAGGTTCAAGACGCGGATCAGGGTGGTGTTGTGCAACCACTCTGGCCTGCGACCAGCAACACCGATATGGCGAATTGGCTTCAGGCGCAAGCCGACCAACCTGATGCATTGGTGGCCGCTGTTGGTCAAGCCTTGGCACCCAAACCGACGTCCAAGCAAGCGCTAGCCGGCAGCAACAACCCACCCCGCTTGGGGCGGTTGGCGGAAGCACTGATGGACTTTTGTCTCAAACAGTGTCCGGCCATGCAGTGGGAGGCCACTGGCGTAAAAATTTTCCATGCTGATGCGGTCGGTCTGCCGACCGCGCAGCAACTCGGCGAGCTGGATTACCTGTGGAGAGACCTGCACGGGCAATTGGTACACGGCGAGCTGGCTGTGAAGTTCTACGCCTTGGCCTACCAAGATACGCCCCAACAAGGTGGCTGGCATGCCGCTGCTTTGCGGGCCATAGGTCCTGATGGCCATGAAAACTGGCAGCACAAATGGCGCAAGCTCAATGACAAGCAACTCGCGCACGCCATGCCTGCGCCATGGTCGCAAGAGCCTGTGAGGCGTGTGGCGCATGTGCGTGGTCGGTGGTTTATGCCTGTTACCAGCGACGCTGCACTTCAAGCTTGGGCCAGCACAGACAGAACGAGTCCCAGCGACTGGACACACCTGATGGGCACAGGACCATGGTCGCACCCGCCCAGCGGCGGGTTGGAGCTTGTTGGACACGCGCCAGCATTGACCCACAACAGCGCGCGCTTTGGCCCACGTCTCTGTTGGCACCAAGCCCGCGGCTTGGAACTGGTGCAGGGATGGCAGTGCCGGCTGTTGCGGCGCGTGGAGTGGCTGGGGCCTGTATGCCAAGACCACGACAATGACTTGCATGCGCCCGCTGCGTTACGTCAGCCTGCGCTACCCCCTAGCGGCCATCCTAGGGTTCAGATGTTGGGTGTGTTTGCATTCGACGACGAAATGCAAGCGTGGTGCGAGATGTGGCGCGCGTGGTTGGACGCAGAGTGACTGCTTGAAATTACAATCTAGACCATGACGTTCACAGATATGCTCAGCGCAGCGCAGCGCATCAACAACTCATTGCTGTGCGTGGGCCTAGACCCAGACACGTCCAAGCTGCCCAAACACCTGCAAAGCACGCCAGATGCAGTGTTTGAGTTTTGTGCGGCCATCGTCGATGCAACTGCAGACCTGGCCTGCAGCTTCAAGCCCCAAATTGCTTATTTCTCGGCCATTGGCGCGGAGCCTGCCCTCGAGCGTCTGATGGCCTACATGCACCAGCGAGCGCCACATGTACCCGTCATTTTGGATGCCAAGCGCGGTGACATTGGCAGCACGGCGCAGCAATATGCGCGTGAGGCTTTTGAGCGCTACGGCGCACATGCTGTGACCTTGTCGCCGTTCATGGGGCGCGACTCGGTAGAGCCCTACCTCGCCTACGCCGACAAGGGTGTTTTCTTGCTGTGCCGCACCAGCAACCCCGGCGGCAGCGACCTGCAAAACCAGCGATTGGCCGACCAGCCTGGTCAACCTAAGTTGTTTGAGCACTTGGCACAACTCGCTCACAGCGAGTGGAACAGCAATGGCCAGGTGGGGCTGGTGGTAGGAGCCACTTTCCCGCAAGAAATTGCACGTGTGCGAGAGCTTGCGCCCAGCTTGCCGCTGTTGATACCCGGCGTGGGCGCGCAAGGCGGTGATGCCGCCGCCACCGTCAAGGCCGGTGCCACTGCCAACGGCATGGCCGTCATCAACTCATCACGCGCTATTTTGTACGCGTCTAGTGGCGTTGACTTTGCGCAAGCCGCACGCGCCGCAGCTATAGCGACCCGTGATGTGCTGAACCAAGCGCGGGTTGCCGCATAGCGCTTGCTTGTCCCTAGCCCTTGTCCCGCGTGGGCTTGAGTCCGGCGGACAAACAAGGCATAACCAGGTGTGCGTCCGTTAAGCCAACGCAAGACCACGTTCATTAGGCAATACTGTATGAAGCTATTTACATCACCCCGTGCCCCCAACCCAAAGCGTGTGCGCATGTTCATGGCCGAGAAAGGCCTGGCCGACGATGCCATAGAACTGGTGAACGTTGACCTGAATACCAACCAGCACAAAACACCAGACTTCGTTCGCAAAAGCGCCATGTCGCGCATACCTGCGCTGGAGTTAGACGACGGGCGCATGTTGTGTGAAAGTCGAGCGATTTGCACCTATTTAGAAACCCTGTACCCGTCGCCTAATTTGATGGGTGAGACGGGCGAGCAGCGCGCCTTTATTGAAATGACCGACCGTTACGTGGAGTGGTACATCATGATTCCGTTGGCCATGTGGATACGCCACACCCACCCTGGATTGGCCGTGTTGGAGGGTACGCAGTTCCCAGACTTTGGTCAGTATCAAGCGCCTAAATTTGAAGCTGGTGTGCAGTGGCTGGATGGCCAGCTTGCCAAGCACGACTGGGTGGCGGGCGATGTCTTCAGCATCGCCGACATCACCGCGTTTTGCGCACTTGAGTTCGCGCGGTTGGCTAAATTCAAGGCAGCCGACAAAGGCTATGCCAACGTGGCGCGTTGGCACGCAGCCATGACATCGCGCGCCAGCGCGCAAGCGGGCAACGCTTAACGTGTCCACGCAGAGCGAGGCCTTGCACTTGGCTTGGTCTGCATTTGCGGCAGGTTTAAGCCAGTCTGATAGGGACTTGCTTGGCCAACGTTGGGCGGGTAAGCGTCAGCCGCTGCCGGCTGACTGGGTCAGACTCAGCGTACATGTAGGTCCCTGTACCACGCCAGCGTCGGATAGGTCACGCGCCGTGTTTCAAGGCGTTATGGGGCTGATGCCTGCTAGCCACAGCGCTTTGTTGCGCAGCGTGATGCACACAGAGGTGCTGAGCCAAGACGTTGCCGGTCACCTCACCTTGCGCGGCGACGCGCAGACGCTGTCAGACCACCTGCAGCACGCCATGCATGCGTTGCACCGCATGGGTGCGCTAGGCGGCTGGCGCAATGAGTTGCAAGCCATGGTGGTTGATACGGCGCACACCGTTGACGCTACAGATGACGATGACAACACGTCAACAATGGTCATGAACCATGCCACGCCCCTACTGGAATTTGAGCGCTGCGGCCACCAGTTTGTAGGCGGCGTGACGCACGCCGTGCATGTCAATGCGCTGACACAAGACGGCTTGATGTGGTGTGGCAGGCGCGCACTCTCAAAGGCAACCGATCCAGGCCGTTTAGACAATGTGTGTGCGGGCGGTGTGCCTGCTGGCGAGTCGCTGCAAGAGACCTTGAGTCGCGAAATGATGGAGGAGGCTGGGATTAACTTAGAGCGATGCAGCGCTGTGGCGGCTGTTGCAACTGTGCGAACTTCACGCAGTGAGACCATAGGCTGGCACGATGAGTACCTGCATGTGACCAATGTGTTGTTGCCACCGCATGTTGTGCCGCGCAACCAAGATGGTGAGGTGTCAGGCTTTGAGTTGTTACACAGTCATCAAGTCATGCAGGCTATTCGCGACAACGACATGACTGCCGATGCAGGATTGACCGTGGTGCAGGCGCTGCGTTGCAGTGGTTTTCTTAAAGTACCACTTGGCGCATAAGTTCTAGGACGTGTTGCCACGGTGGTGTTGACGCATAGGGGTCTTTTGCGAGGTCGTCGTAGCGACGCAGTCTCACGGCATCTTGTGCATAGGCTTGCTGTATAAATGCCTCACCTTGGGGGGCCGTTAGAACGCCGCCTTGCAGCGACATGCTGTGTTGGGACGCTGGCGACAGGCTGGCCCAGTAGCCAGTCTCAACAAGGCACAAATAGCGTTTCGCTTGGACGTGCATGCGAATGGGTTCTAGCACGGCAGGCCCAAAGGTGGCTCGCAAGAATGGCAGCACCATGTATTCGTGCACGCCGTCTGTATCGCCCGCCAACGCTGCGTTGCTGCTGTTCTCTGCTTGGATTAAATGCCCCAAATCGTGCAACGCAGCAGCCACAACCATGGCCGTTGGCTCATTGGCCTGTTGAGCCAAGTGCGCGGCTTGCAAGGCATGGTTAAGCTGACTGACAGCCTCACCGCCATACAAGCTGGCGCCATGGCGTGTCATTAGACGGTCTATGTCTTCAATTCGAAGCGACATCGTGCATCCTAAATACCAGTGCGTTGGCTTTATAAGGTGTTGGCTACACAGTTTGGTAGCGCGGACTTGTATGGGTGCGTTAGATAACCAGTTTGCGAATGTGCGCACTGATCAAGTCAATGCCAATTACCACCAGCACAATTAAGGTCATGACGGCAGCAGTTTGAGCGTATTGGAACGAGCGAATGATGTCCCACAATACAACACCGATGCCGCCTGCACCCACCATGCCCACCACTGTTGCCGAGCGCACATTGGACTCAAACCTGTACAAGGAAAAAGACACCCACAGCG
>CALBWZ010000343.1 GCA_937893415.1 uncultured Comamonadaceae bacterium
GCTGACCCAGCCAAATGTCGCTGGACTGCATACCACCACGGCTGGTTTGGCGTTGTCAATAAAGTATGCCACTTCAGCGCTTTGATAGGCCGTGTTGAGTGGCAAGAACACGTAACCTGCGCGCAAGGTTGCCAAATACAGCATCACCGCCTCAACGGACTTGTCAACCTGCACGGCAATGCGGCTGCCCTTGGGCAATGCCAAGCCTTGCAGCAGGTTGGCCATCATGGCCGAACCCTTGTCTAGATCTGACCAAGAGTAGACACCTGCATCGTCGTAAACAGCTGGCAGGCTCAGGTCTGTAGGGAACTGCTCACGCAACAGTTGGTAAAAATTGTCATTGGTGTTGTTGCTGGTCATAGCGTTTGAAACAGTGCTTTGTGTTGTGTCTGGTGTGGAACTTGATGTAGAGTTTGCCGATTTAAAGGGTGAACACATACAGATGCTTAAGCCTTGAGCGATTTTTTGACTAGTGACGAATGCGATGCGATGCCTTGTATGAATGCCTCGTGCCTGGCCTCAACCTTGTCCAAGTCATACAAGTAATTAACCATCACAGACAACGACTGCTTGATGCCTTTTTTTGACATGTCGCCTGCTACATTGACGCGCTCTAGGCGTGCACCGTTGTCTAGATGGAAGCGTGCAACTGGGTCACTTAAGTGTTGATGCGAACCATTAACCAACCAATGGGCGCAGCTGTTGTTTAGAGCCGCCTCTACAGTTTTAGGCATCAGCGCAATGTCGCTTTGATTCAGCGGCGCGTGTTCGGCTTGCCATTGTCTGATGAGCGTCAGCTGCTCGCGCTGAAAGGCCGGCAAGTCTGACGCATCAACTTGGTCTACCCACTTGCCAAAACCTGGCACTGGCGACAAGGTGCAATACGTTTTAAGGCTGGGCAATTCGGTGGACAAATGCTCGGCAACCCGTTTGATCAAGAAATTACCCAATGACACACCGCGCAAGCCGGGCTGACAATTACTGATCGAATAAAACACCGCCACTTTGGGCTTGGTTGAAGGATCTGGCTGGCCTTTGATGTCAATCAACGGTGCAATTGCCGGAGGAATCTCGTTTGTTAAAGCCACCTCAACAAATATCAGCGGCTCCCCTTCCAACTGCGGATGAAAAAAAGCGTAGCATCGGCGGTCGCTGTCTAGACGCCTGCGCAAATGCGTCCAGCTGTCTATCGCATGTACTGCTTCATGTTGAATGATCTTCTCAAGCAAGGCCGCACTAGAGTGCCAACTCACGGGTTCAAACCGCAAGAACCCGGGGTTAAACCACGACGAGAGCAAATGCAAAAAATCAGCGTCCACCACATTCAAGCCTTGACGGGTGCGCATGCACGTCAGCAAAGCCACACGCATGGACAACAGCGTTGCAGTGCCCTTGCCCGTTCGGTTGATTCGGCGCAACAACTCTTGGCGCGGCGCCTCGCTGGCCAACGACAGGTTTGCCAAGGTATCTGGGTTTGGTTGGTCTCTGTAAGCGGTAATGGCCTGGTCAACCAACTGCTCATCGGGTGCAAATTGTGTCGCCAACACCGCAAAAAAAGCCTCGTGTCTTGACGTTGGTAAATCGATCCAGCGTCCAACAACCTCATCCGCCAGTGCATACATATTGGCCTGGCCCCGCTCAGACAGCAAACCTTCGCAGGCTTGAACCAGTTGCCTAAAGCCCCTGTCTTCTTGAGCTTGTTTGGCCATAGACCATAATTTTTCAAACATCACAATACCCGACGGTTACCCCATCAACACGCTTGGCAACCAGGTAGCGATGCCAGGGAAAAAGCACAACAACACAATGGCTAACACCATGCACATCATGAATGGAAACGCACCGCGCAAAATCGTGGTGAGTTTCACATCAGGTGTGATGCCGTTAATCACAAAGAGGTTTAAGCCTACTGGCGGCGTGATGAGGCCCAACTCCATGTTGATGGTCAACATCACACCAAACCAGACTGGATCGAAGCCAGCGGCGGTGATGACTGGCAAAATAATCGGGGTTGTCATCAGAAT
>CALBWZ010000344.1 GCA_937893415.1 uncultured Comamonadaceae bacterium
TAACGCCTTAACCGTACATGGTGCGGCGGTCTTTCCGCACGATGATGCGTACACAAACACTTGGCGACAAGCTGTGCAAGCCCTAGACCGTGACATCACTGTCTGGACGTTTTCAGACCAAGATACACAAGCCACGGTGTTTGGCACAGCGCAATGGCTTGGTACGGCATGGCAATTGCACATACACACCCCACAAGGCGATATAGACGTTGAAGTGGCGGTAGCGGGACAACACAATGTGCGCAACGCTTTGGCGGCGACTGCTTGTGCGCTGGCCAGTGGTGTGTCGTTAAGCGCTGTTGCGCAAGGGCTAAGCACCTTTGAGGCGGTCAGTGGTCGCTCACGTGTTGTGTTGCTTCACCGTGGTCAGCAACCTGTGACCTTGGTCGATGACAGCTACAACGCCAACCCAGATTCCGTACAAGCTGCTGTTGCCATGCTGGCGGCAATGCCGTCGCCGCGTTGGCTGGTGCTTGGTGATATGGGTGAGGTGGGTGAGCAAGGCGTGGCCTACCACCAAGAAGTACTGCTGGCCGCATTAGAAGTAGGCATTGAGCGCATTGACGTGGTTGGAGCTTGGTGGCAACAGGTGGTGGGTGAGAACGCTTACACCGCTGGTTCAGCAGATGTGGTGCAGTGGCATGCACACGTCGATGAGTTGGCGCAAGCCGCTTGCAAGCTGGGTGGCAATGCCGCCAGCGTATTGGTCAAAGGGTCGCGCTTTATGAAAATGGAGCGCGTCGTTCAGGCATTAGAGCTAGCTTGGCCAGACCTTGGCAGAGCAGACGTGATCCATCAGGAAGGAGCGGGTCATGCTGCTTAATTTAGCAGATTGGCTACAAGGCCAGTCCCCACATTTTGGTTTTTTAAGGGTATTTCAGTACCTTACTTTTAGGGCCGTGATGGCCGCTTTAACAGCGCTGTTAATTGGCCTGATGGCGGGTCCAGCTGTTATCAGGCGTTTGAGTGCACTCAAGATTGGCCAACCCATTCGCGAGTACGCCATGCAAACCCACCTTATTAAAAGTGGTACGCCCACCATGGGCGGTGTGTTGATTCTGATTGCCATTGCCATATCAACCCTATTGTGGGCTGACTGGAGTAATCGCTTTGTATGGATTGTGCTGACAGTGACGCTGGCATTTGGCGCGATTGGCTGGGTGGACGATTGGCGAAAAGTGGTAGCCAAAGACCCAGAGGGCATGCCATCACGCGAAAAATATTTGTGGCAATCGGTCATCGGTTTATTGGCGGCTTTGGCCTTGGTGTTCAGTGTGTCTGAGGTGTCTAACGCCCGCGTTTGGGAGCTGTTTGTGACCTGGGTACAGTCCGGCTTTAACGTGGAGTTGCCTGCAACTGCCAGCCTATTGGTGCCATTTTTTAAGACGGTGAGCTACCCGTTGGGTGTGTTTGGATTTGTGGTTCTCACTTACTTGGTAATTGTGGGATCCAGCAATGCGGTCAATTTGACAGACGGCTTAGACGGCTTGGCTATCATGCCCGTGGTCATGGTGGGGTCTGCGTTGGGGTTGTTTGCTTACGTGACTGGTCACGCAAACTTCTCACGTTACTTGTTGCTGCCGTCTATTCCAGGCGCTGGCGAGTTGATGATTTTTTGCGCGGCCATGGCGGGTTCTGGTTTGGCGTTTTTGTGGTTCAACACCCACCCTGCGCAAGTGTTTATGGGTGATGTGGGTGCCCTGGCTTTGGGCGCAGCATTAGGGACTATTGCTGTAATTGTGCGCCAAGAAATTGTGCTGGCCATCATGGGCGGTATTTTTGTTGTGGAGGCTTTGTCAGTGATGTTGCAGGTGTCTTACTTCAAGTACACCAAACGCAGGTTCGGGCAAGGCAGGCGGCTTTTAAAAATGGCACCTCTTCACCATCATTTTGAGAAAAAAGGTTGGCGCGAAACCCAGGTAGTTGTGCGCTTTTGGATTATCACCATGTTGTTGTGCCTGGTGGGATTGTCAACGCTGAAGTTGCGCTAAAACAAGCCATATGCATACACCAACTACCCCATTTAACGTTCTGGTGCTCGGCGCTGGCGTGTCTGGCTTGGCCATGGCGCGTTGGTGCGTGCGCATGGGTGCGCAGGTAACGGTGGCTGACAACCGCAGCGACGCACAGCGGCTCAGTGAGTTGCAAGCACAGTGGCCGCATCTTAACTTTGTACAGCAAGACTTTGACGACAACCTGCTGGGTTTACAGCTTTGGCGTGCGGTATACCGCAGCCCAGGATTGGCGCCAGCGCAGTTGACCGCGGTTCGCCAGTGGTGCGAAACGCACAACGTCGTGTATGGCAATGAGGTTGACTTGTTTGTACAAGGCTTGCTAGACCATGAACCCGAGCCAATCATAGAAACAATAGCGCCAAAACCATTAAGTCTCGACGCAGACGAGGCTTTGTTGGCCACTGTGGCGATCCTAAATGCAGGGGTAGACGCGCATATTGATGATGGCGAAGCTAAAGCTAAAGCTAAAGCTAAAGCTAAAGCTAAAGCTAAAGCTAAAGCTAAAGCTGATCCTGATGTCGTTGGTAGCGCTGACAAGTTAAACGGTACAACTGATGTAGCAATCATTGACGGTGTGGACGCTGACATTGCTGTTGAACATGCTGTCGCTAATGACAACGAAGAACAGCATGCGCTGGCTGAGCCTGCCGTGCAGCCCGTTTTCACAAGCCGTGCACCAAAAGTACTGGCGGTAACGGGTACCAATGGGAAAACAACGGTGTGTGCGCTGACGGCAACGCTGCTACAACGCGCCGGTATAGATGCCATTGCTGCGGGCAATATTTCACCCTCGTTGCTAGATGCGTTGAGCGACTGTCTAGACAACAACCGGTGGCCACAAGTGTGGGTGCTGGAATTGTCCAGCTTTCAGCTCGATGCGTGCACCAGCTTGCAACCATACGCGGCGACAATTGTGAATATCAGTCAAGACCACCTTGATTGGCACGGCAATATGTCTGACTACATAGCAGCCAAAGGCCAAGTGTTTGGTGCAATGGGACTGCGTTTGCTCAACCGCGATGATGCGGCAGTGATGCAGTTCATACCCCAGCCCGCACCACAGCCTAAGCGAGGTGAAGCACGCATTGCGCATCCAAGTTGGGCGTCATTCGGAACAGATGCACCAACGCGTGTGGGCGACTGGGGTTTAGACAGTACCAATGGCCTGACATGGTTGGTACGAGCGCAGCCTTTAGATGACCACGTACAAACGCCCAAGCGTGGGCAACTGGCCAAGCCGGCAGATGTTTATATGCAACGTCTGATGCCAGCTGATGCACTGCGCATTCGTGGGCTGCACAACGCGACCAATGCCTTGGTAGCCTTGGCCTTGGCAACCAGCACTGGTGCAGATTTGGCCGCCATGTTGTACGGTCTGCGTGAATACACAGGCGAGCCAAACCGGATGCAATCTGTGGCTGTCGTGAGTGATGTGGAATATGTCAACGACAGCAAAGGTACAAATGTGGGCGCTACATTGGCCGCCATTTCAGGTCTAGGACGCGAGCGTCGCTTGGTGCTGATATTGGGAGGCGATGGCAAAGGTCAAGACTTCAATCCCTTGTGCGCAGCTGTGGCCCAATATGCGCGTGCAGTGGTGCTGATTGGTCGGGATGCGCCAGCCATTCGGCTGGCTATAGCGCCAGCCGGTGTGTCCATGCATGACGTGCAGAGCATGCAACTAGCCGTGCAGCTGTGTCAAGAGTTGGCACAAACTGGCGATGCCGTGCTGCTGTCACCAGCCTGCGCCAGCTTTGACATGTTTAACAACTACAGTCACCGTGCTGCGGTATTTACAGAGGCAGTGGCCGCGTTGTCGGCTGATGTGGGGGTGGACTTGTTATGACACAAGCACGCGCACGCTCGCCAGGCTTGTTGCGCCGACTGTTTGGCGCCAAGGCACAACAAACGCCCAAGGCTGAATTTATTCCTGTGCGCGTCAACAGCAGAGATTTTGTGCGCAGCCGCCCACTTGATGTGCGAGAGCATGGTTTTGATAAACCGCTGATGTATGCGGTGTTGGCCATGGTCCTGTGGGGTTTGGTGATGGTGTACTCGGCAACAATTGCGCTGCCAGATAGTCCACGCTTTGCAAACTACAGCGCATCACATTTTTTAATACGCCACATGGTGGCCATGTTTATCGGCTTGGTGGCAGGTGTGTTGGCATTTCAAGTGCCCATGGTGAAGTGGGAAAAACACGCCAACAACTTGTTTGTGATGGCCTTGGTACTGCTGGTACTGGTGCTCATTCCCTTTATTGGCAAAGGTGTCAACGGCGCACAGCGTTGGATATCACTGGGTATGCTTAACTTTCAGCCTTCAGAGTTGGCCAAATTTGCTGTGGTTTTATACGCGTCAAGTTACATGGTCCGCAAGATGGCGGTCAGAGAAAACTTCATGCGTGCGATTGCACCTATGGGCGTGGCCATTGCACTGACTGGTGTGTTGTTATTGGCCGAGCCTGACATGGGCGCGTTTTTGGTCATAGTGGTCATCGCCATGGGGATACTGTTCTTGGGCGGTGTCAACGCCAAGGTTTTTGTGTTGCTCAGCACACTCATAGTGGGCGCGTTTGCAGCCATGGTGTGGCTCAGTGACTGGCGGCGCGCGCGTATCTTTGCCTATCTAGACCCGTGGAGTGAGGAGCATGCACTGGGCAAGGGTTACCAGTTGTCGCACTCGCTAATTGCATTTAGCCGTGGCGAGTTGTTTGGTGTGGGACTAGGTGGTAGTGTCGAAAAGTTGAGTTGGTTGCCAGAGGCGCACACAGACTTTTTAATGGCCGTATTGGGCGAAGAATTTGGTCTGTTGGGTGTGCTGATCGTGATTGGTGTGTTCATGTGGATGACACGCCGCATTGTGCAAATAGGACGTCAGGCCATCGCGTTAGACCAAGTCTTTAGTGGCTTGGTCGCGCAAGGCGTGGGCTTATGGATAGGCTTTCAAGCGTTCATCAACATTGGGGTGAACTTGGGAGCCCTGCCAACCAAAGGTTTAACGTTGCCTTTAATGAGCTACGGCGGCTCTGCCATTTTGCTCAACTTGGTTGCCTTGGCTGTGGTACTGCGGATTGACTACGAAAACCGCCAGCTGATGCGGGGAGGCCGGTCATGAGTGCTGCACTGATATCGCTGAAACAGCCTTGCGCCGTCATCATGGCTGGCGGTACTGGCGGACATATCTACCCAGGCTTGGCCGTTGCCAAAGACCTGATAGCCAAGGGATGGCATGTGCATTGGCTGGGTGCACCAGCCAGCATGGAGTCGCGTGTAGTGCCGACACACGGGATTTCGCTAGAACTGGTTCAGTTTTCGGGTGTGCGCGGCAAAGGGTTTAAAGCCTTGGCCACTGCGCCGTTTAAGTTGATGCGCGCCATTATTCAGGCCAACCGTATCATGCAGCGATTGAAGCCGAATGTGGTGGTGGGGTTTGGCGGCTTTATCACTGTGCCCGGCGCCTTGGGTGCGCGTCTGTGTGGTGTACCGCTGGTGCTGCACGAGCAAAATGCCATCGCTGGCATGGCCAACCGGTGCTTGTCACGTGTGGCCAAGCGTGTGTACACGGCCTTCCCCAATGTATTGCCTATGGCTGAGTGGGTGGGCAATCCCATGCGCAATGAGTTCTTGTCGCAAATGACCCCAGAAGCACGAATGTCCAATCGCAGCGGGCCTTTGAAAGTGCTGGTTTTGGGGGGCAGCTTGGGTGCCAAGGGCTTGAATGATGTGGTGCCGCAAGCCTTGGCATTGATGGATGAGCGCACACGTCCACAAGTCATTCACCAAAGTGGTGTGACCCATATTGATGCATTGCGTGACGCTTACTTTAATGCAGGCGTGGCTGGCGATTTACGACCCTACATAGATGATGTGGCCGCATACATGGCTGATGCCGATGTGGTGGTGTGCCGTGCAGGCGCGAGCACGGTTACTGAATTGACAGCGGTAGGCGCAGCAGCGTTGTTGGTGCCATTCCCATACGCGGTGGACGACCACCAAACAGCCAACGCACATTTTTTAACCCAAGCCGATGCGGCATGGTTGGTTCAGCAACGCGAACTCACACCGCAGTGGTTGGCCAATTGGTTTGCAAGCGTCAACCGAGAAGCGTTATTGGCTTGTGCGCAACACGCCAGTGAACTTGCAAAAACACATGCAGTGCACATCATGGTGCAAGCAATTCAAAAGGAATGCATGTGATGAAACACGTGATCAAACATATTCACTTTGTTGGTATTGGTGGCGCAGGCATGAGCGGCATAGCCGAAGTACTCATTAATTTGGGCTACCAAGTCTCTGGCAGTGATTTGAGCGAAGGCCCAGCAGTTGCGCGCTTAAAAAATATGGGGGCAGTGGTATTTATTGGTCACGAGGCCACGCACATTACTGGTGCGCAAGCCGTGGTGACGTCTACAGCGGTTACCGCGGACAACCCGGAAGTTGTGGCTGCACACGCCTTGTTGGTCCCCGTGGTTCCGCGTGCGGTGATGCTGGCCGAGTTGATGCGTATGAAAAAAGGCGTGGCCATTGCCGGCACTCACGGCAAAACCACCACCACCAGTTTGGTGTCCAGTGTGTTGGCCCAGGCCGGCCTTGACCCGACGTTTGTGATTGGTGGACTCTTAAACAGCGCGGGCAGCAACGCCAAATTGGGAGGCGGTGATTACATCGTGGTGGAGGCAGATGAGTCGGACGCCTCGTTCCTCAACTTGTTACCAATTTTGTCTGTGGTCACCAATATTGACGCTGACCACATGGAAACCTATGGCCATGATTTTGGCAATCTTAAAAAAGCATTCATAGAGTTTTTACACCGACTGCCTTTTTACGGTGCAGCTGTGGTGTGTGTGGATAGCCCAGCCGTACGCGATATTTTGGCTGATATTGCACGCCCAGTGGTGACTTACGGTCTAACAGACGATGCACAGCTGCAAGCCGTCAACATTGTGGCTGTGGGCGCTCAAATGCACTTCACAGTTAAGCGCAACATGCCAGAAGCATTGCCAGACTTACAAGTGGTGCTGAACTTGCCGGGTGTGCACAACGTGCTAAATGCCTTGGCTGCCATTGGCGTGGCGTTTGAAATTGGTTTGAAAGACGCAGACGTTGTTACTGCATTGGAGTCATTCACGGGTGTGGGCAGGCGTTTCCAGTTGTATGGCGATGTGGCCTTGGCGCAGGGTGGCCACATGACGGTCGTAGACGACTATGGTCACCACCCAGTGGAGATGGCTGCGACCTTGGCTGCGGCGCGAGGAGCTTACCCGGGACGACGTTTGGTGTTGGCATTTCAGCCACACCGATTTACACGCACACGAGACTGTTTTGAAGATTTTGTGAAAGTCATTGCGCAGTCAGATGCTGTGTTGCTGACCGAGGTGTACGCAGCCGGAGAAGTGCCCATCGTGGCTGCTGACGGGCGCGCATTGGTCAGAGCCATCCGGGTGGGTGGCGTGGTGGAGCCGCAATTTATAGAAGACGTCAATGAGATGGCGCAATGTGCGTTTACACATGCACGCGATGGCGATGTACTGCTGTGTATGGGTGCAGGCAGTATTGCCAACGTGCCAGCACAAGTTGTGGCTTTGGGTGCAGCGCAACAGGGACTGGCATGACAACAAGCAACACATACAACACGCAAAACTGGTCGTTGCCTAACCCATCGTCCATGGGCAAGGTGGCTGTATTGATGGGAGGTCAATCGGCAGAGCGCGAGATATCGCTGATGTCGGGTACTGGTGTGTTGGCAGCTTTACAAAGTCATGGTGTGGATGCACATGCCTTTGACCCGGCGGCGCAAGATGTATCGCAACTCAAGAGCCAAGGGTTTGAACGTTGCTTCATTGCGCTGCACGGGCGCTTTGGTGAAGACGGCACGGTACAAGGTGCCTTGGAATTGTTGGGCATACCCTATACAGGTGCCGGTGTGATGGCCTCTAGTGTGGCTATGGACAAGGTAATGACCAAACGCATTTGGTCGGCAGAGGGGTTGCCAACGCCTAAATGGGCATTGGTTGACAGCGAAGAGGCGACCATGCGTGCCTTTGACAAGCTGGGCACCCCCATGATTGTGAAACCGTCCCGCGAGGGCTCAACCATTGGTTTGACAAAAGTTGAAGACGCATCCCAATGCGCGCAAGCTTACCGCGTTGCCGCGCAGCTCGACCCTGAGGTGTTGTGCGAGCAATTCATTAGCGGTGATGAGGTGACATGTCCCGTATTGGGCACGGGTGAGAAAGCAGTAGCTTTGCCAGTCATTCTCATCAAAGCGCCAGACGGCAACTACGACTACAACAACAAATACTTCACAGACGACACCCAATACCTTGTCCCTTGCGGCTTGCCTGGTGGTGAAGAGGCCGCCATTCAAGAGATGATTTTAAAGGCCTACCGCACCTTGGGCGTGAGAGCTTGGGGAAGGGTGGACGTAATGATTGACGCTGCCACACGCCAGCCTTACCTGCTTGAAATCAACACATCGCCCGGTATGACGGGACACTCGTTGGTACCTATGTCTGCGGCTGCAGCATCGCTGCCTTATGCCGATTTGTGTTTGTTCATATTGGGTAAAGCTGGACTGGACAACACCTTGCCAACTAAGACGGCACAAGGCGGTGTTCAGTGAATGTAGCTGTGCCCATGCCTGTAGATGTTCGCGTGATGGACGCACTGAGCAGGTTGCTGGTGCTGGGCTTGGTGGGTTTGAGCGTGTTCATAGTTGGTGCATGGGCGTATCAGCATCCAGCATGGCCAGTGCGCTCGTTGGTGTTGGTGGGTGATGTGGTGCATCAAAGCGCCCCGGGCGTGCGAGCCCAACTGAATGGTCGGGTGGCTGGTAGTTTTTTAAGTGTGGATGTGAACCGGGTTCAGTACCTAGTGGAAGACATGCCTTGGGTGCGCAAAGCCGTGGTTCAAAGAGCTTTTCCCAACCGCTTGCGCATCACAGTGGAAGAACACAACGCGCGTGCTTGGTGGGGTGAGGCGGGTGCGCCGCGTTTGGTGAACAGCCACGGCGAGTTGTTTGAGGCCAGCGCAAACGATGCGGCCAGCGACGCCAACCAGTGGGCGATTTTGGATGGACCGCCAGAGCAAGCACGGGATATCTATCAAGCCTATTTGTCATTGGCCGAGGCGGTGAAGCCCTTAGGTAGGCGGGTTGAAGCTTTGCGAATGAGCCAGCAGGGTGGATGGCACGCGGCGTTATCGGGTGGCGTGCATTTGGATTTGGGGCGAGGAACGCCGGCGGAAATAACCGCCCGCATGCAGCCCTTTGTGAGCACTGTTGGTGAGTTATCCCAACGTTATCAAGGCGATTTAGAAGCAGCAGATTTGAGGTACCCCAACGGGTATGCGCTTCGACTGCGTGGTGTGACTACCGGTAAGAAATAACAACAAATTTTTGCAAAAGAGAAAATCATGGCCAAGGAATACAAAGACCTCATCGTCGGCTTAGACATAGGCACCTCCAAAATCATGGTGGTGGTTGCCGAAGTCCAAACAAGTGGGCAGCTCAAACTGGCCGGGTTTGGCGTGTCTGAAAGCAATGGTTTAAAGCGAGGCGTAGTGGTCAATATTGATGCCACGGTGCAAAGTATTCAGGCTGCGCTAAAAGAAGCAGAGTTTATGGCCGACTGCCAAATCACGCGGGTGTTTACGGGTATCACAGGCAGTCATATTCGAGGCATCAACTCCAGCGGCATGGTGGCAGTTAAAGACAAAGAGGTGAGTGCCGCTGACGTGGCCAGAGTGATTGAAACGGCGCGCGCCATCAACATCTCCACGGACCAGCGGCTGCTGCTGGTGGAGCCACAAGAGTTTGTCATTGACGGCCAAGACGTAAAAGAGCCCATTGGTATGAGTGGGATTCGCTTAGAAGCCAAGGTGCATATCGTCACTGGCGCGCAAAGTGCAGCTGAAAACATCATCAAGTGTGTGCGACGTTGCGGGCTAGAGGTTGACCAACTGATGCTCAACCCTTTGGCGTCAAGCCAAGCAGTCCTGACTGAGGACGAAAAAGAATTGGGTGTGGCCTTGGTGGACATTGGTGCGGGCACCACGGACATTGCGATTTTTTCCGGTGGTGCGATTCGGCACACGGCAGTCATTCCAATTGCTGGCGATCTCATCACCAACGATATTGCCATGGCGCTGCGCACACCCACAAAAGATGCTGAAGAAATAAAAGTACTGAGTGGCTGCGCCAAGCAATTGTTGGCTGACCCAGACGCACAAGTCGAAGTGCCGGGCTTGGGTGACCGTGTTCCGCGCATGTTGAGTCGACAAGCATTGGCAGGTGTGATTGAACCTCGGGTTGAAGAAATCTTCTCGCTGGTGCAGCAAGTGATTCGCGATTCAGGCTTCGAAGAG
>CALBWZ010000345.1 GCA_937893415.1 uncultured Comamonadaceae bacterium
CTCATAAAACTGATTTTTAACCATCATCTATGGAGTACGTTTTTCGCGGGCAAGGTCACCAGCGCTTGCGCAGCACCTGCCGCACCCCCTGAAGACAGCATCGCTCTTCTAAAATGAAGGGTGAAAGGCGAACGCAGCAGCAGGACCTTTAAACAATGCCCCTGCGCTATCCATACAGGCTGTGGTGTGGCGCACAAGGCTTCTAAAAGGACGTGTAATTGGCGGCCACCTGTCAAATCATGCCTGGTGCAACACCAATATCAACCCACCATCACACTCAGCAAGCTCTGGCTCTTGCACCATTTCTGTTTAGTGCTTAATACCCTCCCAACTTTCGACCAGCCGAAAAAAAGCCCCAACCAAAACGGAAGGGGCTTTTAAACTTGGTGGCCTGGGACGGAATCGAACCATCGACACGCGGATTTTCAATCCGCTGCTCTACCAACTGAGCTACCGGGCCAAGCTTGTAAGTTTAACAGCTAATTGCTGCTTGTTTGAATGCGCTGCAAGTTTTTGCGCAATAAACACCGACTCAAAAACAGATTAGCCCTCTGCGCTGAATACCGGGCCTACGCTGGCACACAAGCCCTCGGTTGTTACATCAATCCCTTTTTCGCTTTAGACAAGTCAATGCCCAGTTGCTTGAGTTTGCGGTACAAATGGGTGCGCTCTAGGCCGGTTTTGTCGGCGACGCGCGTCATAGAACCGCCTTCGGCGCTGAGGTGAAATTCGAAATAGGCTTTTTCAAAATCATCGCGTGCTTCGCGCAGGGGCTTGTCCAATTCGAAGTATTGCATGCTGGCACTCAACGGCACAACATGCGGCGAATAACCCGATGGACTGATTTGTTGGTTACCAGCAGCGTCTTGCTGAAAACTGTTGTGTGCCGCGCTTTGACCAGCCAGATGTTGCACACCAGATGCAACGGCGATTGGTTTGGCGCTGGCAGCTTTGGCCACACCTTTGTTCAAACCTAGGTCTACGGCTTGCAGCAGCTTTTGCATGGTGATGGGCTTTTCTAGAAACGCGAGCGCGCCAATGCGTGTGGCTTCCACTGCAGTCTCTATGGTGGCGTGCCCGCTCATCATGATGACGGGCATGTCTAGTTGGCCGGTGCTGGCCCACTCCTTGAGCAGCGAGACACCGTCTGTATCTGGCATCCAAATGTCTAACAACACCAAATCTGGGCGTGCGCAGACACGGGCAGCCCTGGCCTCGCCAGCGTTTTGCGCCGCGATGACGTTGTGACCTTCGTCGTCCAGTATTTCTATCAACAATTCACGTATGCCGTGCTCGTCGTCAACTACCAATATATTTGCCATGAACTTTAGATACTCCCATTACCTGACCCAACCACCTCGTTGGTGTTGCGTTTATACCACTGGAAACGATACCGAGACCTGCCCGCCCACAATGTCAGACAAACCAACTGCGGTTTGCGCCGTGTCAATGGGTTCAATCGTCTGCGACGTTTGCGACTGCAACCGATTTTTAAGGTGCACTTGCGCGTGGTGTTCGTCGGCAATTTTTTTCACCACCGCCAAGCCCAAACCCGTCCCTTTGGACTTGGTGGTGACATACGGCTCGAAGGCACGTTTCAAAATGGCATCGCTAAAACCCGTGCCGCTGTCCAGCACCTGCAAGCGCACACGGTCGCCTTCGTCGTTTAAACGGGTGCGCAAGGTGACCAACGGCTGGCGCTCTAGCTGGTTGGCCAAACTGGCGTCTTGCGCGTTTTGTACCAAGTTGTGTATGACTTGACGCAGCTGTTGCTCGTCGGCTTCTATGAGCGGCATGCCTTCTTGCGGTTCGAATTGCACAGGCACAACCGCAGCTTCATACAGGCCCAAAATATCGCGCACAGCTGTATTGAGGTCTATGGGGCGCAACACCGCAGCGGGTAAGCGCGCATAGTCCCTGAACTCATTGACCAGCCGTTTCATAGCCTCTACTTGTGCCACGATGGTATTAACCGACTTTGTCAGCAGCGCTTGCTCAGGGGGCAGCAGTTTGCCGTCAAGCTTCATGCTCAGGCGCTCCGCAGACAGTTGAATGGGCGTCAGTGGGTTCTTGATTTCGTGCGCCAATCGCCTGGCCACATCAGCCCAAGCTTTGGCGCGCTGGGCTGACACCAAGTCTGAAATATCGTCAAATACCAACAACTGACCCAAGCCAGGTAACAATGCACCGCGCGCCAGCAGCGTAATGGTGTTGTGCTCCAAGTCATGAACATTGGCTTGAAGCTCATAGCTGTGCTGCCAATGTGTTTGCGCAGTAGCCGCTTGGTCTGCGCTTAGTCGCTGGAATTGTGTGTCAACGTCCTGCGCCCAATCTTGTAAGCTCTCAACGCTGTTTAAAGGCTGTCCGATATGTTGTTGCAGCTCGCTGCCCAAAATGCGCTGCGCGCTGGGGTTGGTGCTTTGTATGTGCCCTGCGCTGTCCAGCACCATCACACCGGCAGTGAGGTTATCCAATATGGCCTGCACATTGGCGCGTGCGCCGTCCAAGGCACTCACGCTGCGCTGCACTGCCGCGCGGGCATCGGCCAGCTGCTGCGTCATGTCGGCGAATGAGCGCGTCAGACCACCCAACTCGTCGCGCGTATCCATGATTATTTTGGGCGTCAAATCGCCCCTGGCCACATCGCGCACACCGGCGGCCAACAGCAACAGCGGCTTGGCAAGTTGGTTGCCCAACAAAGCCGCCACCAATACCGCACCAAATACAGTTAGGAACAATGTCAAGGTCAAGGTGCCGATGTACATGCTGCGAAGGCCGTCGCGGGCCAGGGCGCGCTCCTGGTATTCGCGATTGGCTTGTTGCACGGCCAAGGCATCACCCACCAACGTGGCAGACAACGGTATGCTCACCTGCAAATACTGGGACTCAGCTTGTAGGGCTAGGTTTTTGGATACCAACAACGCCACAGCCCGAATATAAGCACCGGTATTGCCGCCCGCCGCCGCCGTCACATCAACCGTGTCATCCAGCCCGTCTACCCACGTGGTCACGCCGCTTCGCTTGGCGGTTTGCAGCTTCAGGTTGCTCGGGCGTGACCTGCCCAGTCCCAAGCTGAATTGAGAGGCACCCGCACTCGCCAGTACTTGACCAGTGGCGGTCAGCACCGCCACGTCGCTGGCGCGCAGTTGCTCGCGCAGACGCTCTAGCTGCAAGGTGTACACACCAACCTGTTGACTTGACAAGTCATTGGCTGCCGCAAGTGTGCGTGCACCCAAGTCTGTGCTGAGCATGTCCAGCGTGTTTCTGCCCAGACTCAGGCCTGCGCTCAAGGCGCTTTCTACGCGCACGTCAAACCAGCTTTCTATGGAGCGGGTTACAAACTGATACGACACCACATAAATCAACGCGCCGGGTACCAAGCCCACCAACGCAAAAATGGTCACCAGCTTGACGAGCAACTGGCTGCCAAACTTGCCTTGTCGCCAGCGCCACCACAGTTTGACCAACAGCCACATGACAATGCCGCCTAGGAGGGCGGCCACTGTAAAGTTGAGTGCGACCAAAGCGCTGTAATAGCGTTCGTACAGTTCACTGTTGTCCGTAGCTTGGGTCAGTAAAAACAGCAACACCAAACCCACTGCCACTATGAAGGCCAGGCCTACACCCAGCGTCCACTTATTGGGGCCTGATTTTTGGGCCAGCTGGTGGCTAGCTGCAGACACAGTCACTGGGCAGCCTCCTCAACTGCTGCACTTGGCAGCGCTGGCACGTCATGCAGGGTGTCGGTATTGAGAGACCAGTCAGGATTGTCTGTTACGCCAATTTGAAACGGCCTGGGCAAGGCGCTTAAGTCGAGCTTGAAAGTAAAGCGCACTTGTATGTCTGGGGCTTCTTTTGCACCTGGAGCGTCGCCCAACATGGACGCACTGGCAATGCGCCAATGTTTGGCCCTAGAGATGAGTGCCAAAGCGGTATCTAAAGTGTCTACGTTTTGGTGCAAGGCGGTCAGCCCCGCCACCTCGTCAGAAGACGCCGTTCTGGCGCTGATGCGCCACTGCCTGGTCAGCGGCTGGTAGGCCAAGCGACTGCTGCGCGTGGTGGTGTGTACCGACTTGTCCCACCAGTACCAGCGAGGTTTAAGCACTTGCGCTTGCATGATGAACGTCATGGGTATGCCGCGATGCAACGCATCGACCACGGATGAAGATGGCTGCCAACTGCTGCTGGCGCTGATGTACAAGCCCTCGCCGTCGCGCTGCAGGGTCACATCATACGTAGCAGCTTGCGCACACACGCTGACCCATAACGCGCTGGCAACCAGCAACGCCACAACAGTTAAACGTGTCGCGCTAAATTGCCTTGTCCAGCACAGCATAAAAGAAGCCATCAAAACCCATGGTCTGATTGTGACTGAACGCCAGCTCAACGTGAGCCGCCAGGTTGCCGTTCGCATCGGTGGGCAAAATATGACCACAACTAGGTACCAACTGCGCTTCAGGATGTTGGCTTAAAAATGCGTCTATTTGCCATTGTCCCTCTTCTTTGAATGTAGAACAGGTGCAATACACCATGCGCCCACCAGGCGTGAGTTGCGGCCACAGGGCCTCTAACAACGCTTTTTGCTGCACAACCAGTTGCGCAATATCTGTGTCGCGGCGCAACCAAGGCACGTCTGGATGGCGGCGTACGATGCCTGAGGCGGTGCAGGGTGCGTCTAGCAATATGGCGTCAAACGGGCCAATGCTGCACCAG
>CALBWZ010000346.1 GCA_937893415.1 uncultured Comamonadaceae bacterium
ATTACCGGGTTTGGTACCCTGTTTTTTTGTACGATGCTACAAAGGCCACAAGCTGTGTACCCGCCCTATTGACGCTTGATGCCCACCGGCACATGCGCAGCTTGTTGCCACTCGCCTTGTGCGTTGTCAAACCAAGTGGGATCGTTCAAATAATCTCTCAGCATATCTAAGCCGTCTAAGCCCCAAAATACATAGCCATTCACCACCACTGTCGGCACGCCAAATACGCCAGCATCCAATGCCGTTTCGGTGTTTTGACGCAAACACAATTTGACAGCATCGCTGGCCAAAGCATCGTTGCCACGCTGTGTCAAATGCGTGTCTACAACAGTATTGAAAGCCGTCAAAAACTGCTCAGACGCGGGATCTTGTGCCAAGGTCCATACATGGCTAAAAGCCTGTTCAGCCACATAACGATTGACCGTACCGTCGCTGTCTGCAGCCGCCAACATTGCCCGTAAAAGGGGCAACGGGTTGAAGGGGTGGGCCGCGGGCATCGTCATCCGCAGGCCCATTTTCTTGGCTTGCCATAAGACTTGCCTATAAGTCCACTCGCGCTTGCCGTCAATTTCAGCAGGGCCCTTTTGACCGTTGGCATTGAGTATGGCTCCAAACAAAACTGGCTTATATCGGACCACAACTGACAGCCCCTCTAATGTCTTAGGCAACTGGTAAAACGCCAAGTACGCATAAGGCGAAATAGGGTCAAAGTAAAAGTCTAAGGTATGCATTTTTTGTCTCCTAATATATGAGTGGCTCAAAAATACACACAAACCACAACAACAATTCATCATACATTTGTCACGGTCTTTAACCTTGAAACACGTGCTGCTGCCTCTAGAGGGTATGTCGCCTACAGCACGAAATGTATGCTGTGTGTGTGCTACAAATAACCGTTGTGTATGCAAACAAGCGGCAAAAACTTTAGCCGCCTTTCAACACGCATTACAAAGGCTACCCCAATGAACACATTGAATGAATTTGAAGTCCATGCAAAAAGCACAGGCTATGCGCAGGTGTTGGTCAAAGAATGGCAGCCTAACTTGCAGTTGGAATCCCATGCCCACCCGTTTGCAGTACAAGCACAGGTTGTTGCAGGAGAGCTGTGGCTAACAGCGCAAGGCGCAACCCAGCACTTGTCTGTTGGCAGCCAATTTGAATTGGCTGCCAACGTGCCCCATGAAGAACGCTACGGAGCAGCAGGTGCAACAGTGTGGGTTGCCAGACGCTACCCTGCTGACGCCGACGTAGGCGGATCAACATTAAGTTGAATGGTATCTCGTTGAATTTATTCAGCGGATCGTACATGCGGTACTCACCAATTGGGCTTGCGCTTGTCAATGAAGGCTTGCACGCCCTCTAACGCAGAGGCATCCATCATGTTGCAGGCCATGGTGGTTGTCGCGTCTTCATAAGCTGCGCCCATGCTTGTTTCTAACTGTCGGTAAAACAGCGCCTTGCCCATGGCCAATGCCACACGTGGCTTTTGCAAGATGGTATCCACCATCTCTGCCACTTTGTTGTCCAACTCATCGACGCTGACTGCGTAATTCAGCAAGCCCTTTTCGACTGCCTGGGTTGCACTTATAAACGCGCCCGTAGCCAGCATTTCAAAAGCGGCTTTGCGCGACAGGTTGCGCGTGAGTGCCACACTGGGTGTGGCGCAAAACAGACCAAGGTTTACACCACTGACCGCGAATGTGGCGTTATCAGATGACACAGCAAGGTCACACTGGGCAACCAGTTGACAGCCTGCAGCGGTGGCCAGTCCATGCACTTTGGCAATGACCGGCACTGGCAAGTTTTGCAGGCCCATCATGACCTGGCTGCTGCGTGAAAATAAATCGCGGTAATAGCTGTCTGAAGGCTGCGCGCGCATCTCTTTCAGATCGTGACCAGCGCAAAAAGCTTTGCCGTTGGCTTGAATCACAACGACTCGCAAGTTGGGGTCTTCGCTCATGTGCGTGATGCTTGCCTGCAGTGCTTCTAACAAGGCCTCGCTCATGGCATTGAAAGCGTCAGGCCGGTTGAGTGTCAGTGTCATGACGCCGCGTTCATCCATTGATGTCAGCAATATTGAGCTATTGATTGTCATGGTGTACCTACCTCCTGTGCGATGGTTGCTGCGTACTCAGTTTTAAAATCGTTCACGCAGTTGAAATTTTTGAATTTTTCCAGTTGATGTTTTGGGAATATCTTCAAACCGCACGTCCTTGGGCACCTTATAAGCCGCCAACAAGGTTCTACAGTGCGCAATCAAGTCTTCAGCGCTGACGTTGCGCTCAGGCTTTAACTCTACAAATGCGACAGCTGACTCACCCCACTTTGCATCAGGCCTAGCAACAACAGCACATGCCATGACGGCAGTATGGCTGTACAACGCATCCTCAACCTCGATGGAGCTGATGTTTTCACCGCCAGAGATGATGATGTCTTTGCTCCGGTCCTTGATTTTGACGTAACGATCTGGCTCCATCACAGCCAAGTCACCAGTATGGAACCAGCCACCTCGAAATACAGCGTCCGTAGCTAATGGGTTTTTTAAATAGCCCTTCATCACGATATTGCCTCGAAACATGATTTCGCCCATGGTCTGTCCGTCTGCAGGGCATTCCACCATGGTCTCAGGATCCCTAACCGTCATACCTTCTTGCAACACGTAACGCACACCTTGTCGCCCATTGAGGCGCACCTGCTCAGCAAGAGGCTCGAGTGCCCAGTTGTCGCGTTGAACAGCAACACTGGCTGGGCCATACACCTCAGTCAGACCGTAGACATGGGTTATGTCAAAACCAATATGTGCCATGCCCTCAATCATGGCCGCTGGTGGTGCAGCGCCAGCTACCATGCCGCGCACACACCAATTGATGCCATCGCGCCACGCATCTGGTGCGTTAATAAGCTGGCTGTGCACGATGGGTGCTGCGCAGTAGTGGTCTACATGGTGGTCGCGAATACTGGACAAAATATTCAAGCCGTCTACCTTACGCAAACACACGTGTGTGCCTGCTTGCATGGCAACTGTCCACGGAAAGCACCAGCCGTTGCAGTGAAACATGGGCAGCGTCCACAGGTACTTGGGGAACAGCGGCATGGTCCACGTGGCCACATTGCTGACTGCATTCAAATAAGCACCGCGGTGGTGTGTGACCACGCCTTTGGGATCGCCTGTCGTACCGCTGGTGTAGCTCACGGCAATGGCATCCCACTCGTCGACCGGACCACACAAGGTGGTCATCGGCTGTTGTGCCGCAATGAATGCCTCGTAATTAATGACCCCAACCGAAGCACCTTCACCAGTGAACTCCGAATCGTGTACGTCCACCACAAATATGTCGCGCCCGTGGGTCAGTTTTAAAATACGAATCGCTTCTTTTACAGTAAGAGAAAACTCGCTGTCCGCAATCAGTACCTTGGCCTCGCAATGGTGCATTTGCCAAGCAAGCAAAGCAGCATCAAGGCGCGTATTCAATGTGTTGAGGACCGCATTCAGTGCGGGTACGGCATAGTGGGCCTCCACCATTTCTGGCGTATTGGGCAGCATCACGCTGACGGTATCGCCCCGCGCAATGCCCAAGGCTTTCAGTGCAGCCGCAAGTTGCGCAGACCTGTCTCTCGTTTGCCGCCATGTATAGCGTCGCTGGCCATGAATAACCGCTGGCAAGTCGCCAAATATTTCTGCGGTTCGCTCCACAAAACTAACCGGCGAGAGCGCCGTAAAGTTAGCCGCATTGGGTGATAAGTGGGTGTCGTACATGCTGTTCATAGTGGCACTCGTGGTTGGTCAACCCAATTTAATTAGATGCATCAACTGCGCTCTGTAGCTGCGTTAAGCGCTTGGTCTACGTCCCACAGAATATCGTCAATATGCTCCAGCCCGACAGATATGCGCACCATGTCTGGCAGCACGCCAGCGCTCAACTGTTGCGCTGCGTCAAGTTGGCGGTGCGTGGTGCTTGCAGGATGGCTGATCAAGGTGCGGGTGTCACCAATATTAACCAAGTGGCTCATCATCTGCGCGCCCTCAATAAAGCGAATACCGGCGCTCAAACCGCCCACAACCCCAAACGACAACAACCCAGACGCACCAGACATTTGGCGCTGAAGCAAATCATGTTGGGGATGATCTGGCAGACCTGGGTAATTGACCCAAGCGACGCGGGGGTCAAGCTGAAGGTAATTGGCTACGGCCAATGCATTGGCGCAGTGCTGCACCATACGCAGCGGCAAGGTTTCAACGCCTTGTAAAATTTGCCACGCACTGGTCGGGCTGAGCGATGCGCCGAACACACGCAAGGACTCCATGCGACAACGCATGGTGAAGCCAAAGTCACCAAAGGTCTCGTAAAACCTAACGCCGTGGTATCCCGGCGAAGGCTCTGTCATGCCGGGGAACTTACCATTGTCCCAAGGAAATTGTCCGCTCTCAACCACCACGCCACCCAGCGTTGTCCCGTGGCCACCGAGGTACTTGGTGGCCGAGTGCACCACAATATCCGCGCCAAATTTAATGGGATTGCACAGCATGGGAGACGGTACGGTGTTGTCAATAACCAGTGGCACACCGTGGGCGTGTGCCACGTCGGCAACAGCTGCAATGTCCAGCACCACCAGGCTGGGATTGCCCAAACTCTCAGCAAAAACGGCTCGGGTGTTGGGCCGCATGGCGGCGGCAAATGCGCTGGGGTCGGTGGCATCGACAAAAGTAGTCTCA
>CALBWZ010000347.1 GCA_937893415.1 uncultured Comamonadaceae bacterium
GGTAAAGTAAACCTCTTCAATACCGCCAAAGTCCTCGTATTTTTCGAGCACAGTATTCATTTCGGTTTTCAAAACAATGGCCAAATCAGTGCGGAAAGAAGCCTTGGCTAAATCAGCTTCGGTGACTTGACGCAAGGCATTCAACACGGCGGAGCGCAAAGCAAATTGGTGTTTTTCCACATTCGTGAACACCCTGTCATCGTAATTCGTCATAAGGGCTATTTGCACCTGTATCACTTTACGAGAATCGGTGAGGTTCGCCAAAAACTCGCGCTCAAGCTCTTTGTAATAGTACTCAAAACGCTTTAGTTCGGGCGACTCTTTGGTCACGCGCTGCGGACCCGCATTTGCGGCCGCTTCAGCCTCGGTCTTTGCCGCCAACTCTATGGCTGCAACTTGTTCTTCTGCATCCTGCGAAGCAGCCTTGTCAAAAAAGCCAGTGAAGAACAACGTGCCTCCGATTGACCCTGCCAACAACACCAGAACCAGCACCACAATTAACACAATTTTCAGGATGCCGCCGCCTTTTTTACCGTCTTCTTCGTCGTCAATTTCATCAGCCATAGCATTATCTACTTTCGTCAAAAATACCGCATGGCCCGGGGCGCTGCAGTGTCACGTTGTACACATCATGTGGGCTGTTAAACCCACACGTTTAAGGATCCGTCACCGCCGAATGAGGCTGGCCGGGAAGTCGCTGTAGACGACAAATCGTCGTTTGAGTTACCGCCCTCACCAGACCCATTGCCTTCAGGCGCGGTGTTGGCTTGCTGTGGTGTCGATTTTCCGTGATTTTTTTGTCTCTCATCGCCATTTACAAATACAGAAGCAATATCTGTTCCCGATTGTGCCAGCGCTTCACGCAGCTTGGGCAGGCTGTCTTGCAGCAGTTCACGCGTGAGCGGATTACTTGAGGCGAATTTTGCCTCTAATTCGCCATTGCGCATGGATAAATCGATGTCAACTTTGCCTAAATTTGCTGGCCTGAGCGTCAGCTGCATGCTCCATTGCCCTTTGGCGATTTGACCTGCTATGCGGGCACCCATGGCTTCGCCCAGGCGGTTGGCTATGGACTGGTACAACTCGTTGCGCTGGTTTATGGCGGCACCAGGCACACCCAAGGCCACACCCATTGGTTGGAATGCGCGCGGAACGGCACCGGCCAGCTTGTCCAAACCCGCCAAACTTGTATCGCCGCGCAATGGGTCTGCGCTGGATCTACCAGCCAGCAGACTTTGTACATCGTCCTCGCTTACCCCGGCCAAGGCCATGGCTTGAGCGGCCAATGCACTAGATGTGTTGCTGCTGCCCATGTCTGCCTTCAGACCAGAAGCCAGCATTTGCGCCGCCACCTGACTCGACACTGCAGCTGGTTGTAGGCCTGTTACCTGAGCCACTACCGGCGCGGTTGATGCTGGGGCAAGCGGGCTGGTGGATGTGATACCCACCCCAACACCAGCTTTGTCTCCCGTCATGCCCATGAGCGCACCTTGTTGTTGGGCCAACGCCAACGACTGGCCGCCCACAGAGGTGGACAGCACACCAGAGCCCGGCGCTGCAACGTTAACGCCAACGTGTAACGGCTGCTTGAGTGTGCTGAGAGGTGACTCAGCTGCGCCGCCTGTGGTGCCTTGGCCAAGCGCTGCTATGGCTGCTTTGAGGGCCTGGTCAGGACCAGCGGTTGGTGTGTTGCTCCCGGATGACATCCACTGCGCAGAGTGTTGGCCGCTAAGCCCACCACCTTGTGTGGTGTTGCCCTTGACTTGCTCCATCAACATCGCAACAGCCGCGGGGCTCATGCCCTGTGTTTTAGCAAATGACACCAAACTGGCCTCACTTGGCGCTTGGGTCGGCGTGATGATGTGCATGCCGCCAGCCAGTTCCATAGACATGATGTCACCGCTTGGCTCAGTCTCGCCCATTTGCTGTGCCTGCTGCATCGCCAGCAAGGCCTGTTGCGCAGCAGCCAGCAATGCAGCCTGCACCAACGCTTGCTTGGCAGGTGTTTTACCTGTTTCTTGAGCCTGGCCTGCTTCAAGTGTCTTGTCTGAGGTGCTCACAACGGGGCTATTCACATCACTTGTAGTGGCTTTTGCAGCACTGTGACCAGTCGTATCAGATGCATCAACGCCGCGGGCCTGAACCACGGGTTTGCTGCTTGCAAGCGTTTGGGTGAGCGACGCGGCTTCAGTGCGTGTTGAGGGTTGCTGCGTCTCATGCGAGGCATCGAATTGAGACTGTATGGAACGCTGAGCCGCCTGATTGGACCGCACCGCTTGCGATGCCAGCGCTTGTTGGCGCTGACCGTCCTTCAATTGACTGTCTTGTCTGTCTTGCGTTCTTTGATCCCTATGGGCTCTGTCAAACGCTTGCTCATGGGCTGCAGCCCGGGCCTGAGATTGAGCTTGCGCTTGATCAGCGGCGCGCAGGCGCTCCACGGCCACATCATTGTCTTGGCGTGCCACTTGCTGTGTGTCAAAGCGTTGGTTTCGCCACATGGCGGCGTTGCTAGGCATTGACAGCTCTACAGGCGCTCTGGCAGCCAAGCTGCTGGTTGAGGCCGCCGCGGCTGAAGCGGCAAAGGTTTGCCCCTTGCTGGCCGCGTGCACACGGGCGAATAGCTGACCAAAGTCTTGACTTGGAGAGCCCCAAGCGTTAAACGCATGGCTGGTGTCGCTGCGCGTTACCGGCTTGGAGACCTCTAAATACGAGGGATTGGCAACATTGACAGGGGTGGATTGGGTCATATCCGATCTTCCAAAATAAGGCAATGTGCCCCGGGGCATCCTCGGGGCTATACAGCCTATTAGCAAGAAGCGTGACCGGAGATGTATTGCCGCTGCACACGGTAGTCACACCAAGGTGGCACAGGGCTTGCTTTGGTATGGGCATCACACGGTGATTTCCTGAGGGGAATTACTACCAAAGAATTTGTTTTTGATTGATCTGCCCAATGAACACGCTTAGCCTGTCAACGATTCGACAAAATCTGTCGACTTTTGACTTCTCCGGTCTGGGGATACCTGCGCTCGTGCTCTTGATCATGGCTATGTTGGTGCTCCCACTGGCCCCGCTGTTGCTAGATATCCTGTTTACTTTCAATATTGTGACTGCCTTGGTGATCGTGATGATTGCCATTGGCACGCGTAAACCTTTAGAGTTCTCTAGCTTCCCAACCGTTTTGCTGTTTGCAACCATGCTGCGCTTGGCGCTGAACGTGGCATCTACCCGTGTGATTTTGGTCAACGGCCATGAAGGGGGTTCGGCAGCCGGTGAAGTCATCGCTGCGTTTGGCGAGTTTGTGATTGGTGGCAACTATTTGGTTGGTTTCATCATCTTCGGTATTTTGATGATCATCAACTTCATTGTGGTCACCAAAGGCGCGGGCCGCGTGTCTGAGGTCAACGCCCGTTTCACCTTGGACGCAATGCCTGGTAAGCAGATGGCCATTGATGCCGATCTGAACGCCGGCGTGATTGACCAAGTTGAGGCCAAGAAAAAACGTGAAGATTTGTCGCAAGAAGCCGACTTTTTCGGTTCTATGGACGGTGCCTCTAAGTTCGTCAGTGGTGATGCCATTGCGGGCTTGCTGATTTTGATCATCAACATTGTGGGCGGCTTGGCCATTGGTTTGTCGCAACACGATTTAAACTTCACCCAAGCTGGCCGTATTTATGTGCTGCTCACCATCGGTGACGGCTTGGTAGCTCAGATTCCGTCGCTGTTCTTGTCGTTGGCCACCGCCATTATTGTGACCCGGGTGACGACTGCCGAGTCCATGACTGAACAGGCTAAGACGCAATTTTCTAACCCGTCTGCACTGTTTATTGCCGCTTCCATCATGACGATTCTGGGCTTGGTCCCTGGCATGCCACACACTGTGTTTTTGACTTTGGCCGCCGCCACAGCCGGCATCGGTTTTATGGTGGTACGCAATAACACCGCGGATGAAGCTGCTGCAGCCGCCCCACAAGTCAACGACGCTGGCGACGCACCAAAAGAATTAGATTGGGACGATGTAGACCAAGTTGACTTGATTGGCTTGGAAATTGGTTACGGCCTGATTCCTTTGGTGAACCCAGAAACTGGTGGGCAATTGATGCCACGCGTCAAGGGTGTGCGTAAAAAACTCTCTGCAGAGCTGGGGTTTTTGGTACAGCCTGTGCGTATCCGTGACGCATTGAATTTAGCGCCTGACGTGTATCACATCACCATGAACGGGGTGATGCGTGGCAAGGGCGAGGTCCGTGTGGGTAAAGAAATGGCCATTAACCCGGGTCAGGTTTACGGCAAATTAGAAGGCCAAGTTACCAAGGAGCCTGCATTTGGTTTGGAGGCTGTATGGATAGACCCGTCACAACGTGACTACGCACGCACATTGGGCTACACCGTGGTTGACGCCAGCACTGCCATTGCGACTCATTTGAACAAGGTGTTGCGCGACAACTCAGCCGAACTGATGGGCCACGATGAGGCCCAGCAATTGTTAGATAAATTGGCAGTCAAATCTCCCAAATTGGTAGAAGACTTGGTGCCAGGCAAATTGTCTTTAGGCGTGATCACGCGCACCATGCAAAACCTGCTGGCTGAAGGTGTGTCCATTCGTGACATGCGCACCATCGTGGAGTCTTTGAACGAAGCCGCTACCAAAACACAAGATCCTGACCAGCTCACCACCATGGTTCGTCCTAAGCTGGGCCGCATGATTGTGCAAGGCTTGGTCAATGACGACGAAAGCTTGGCCGTCATGACCTTAGACCCTGCCCTTGAACAACTGCTGCACAACGTGCTGCAGCAAAACCAAGGCACAGGCATGGTGTTAGAGCCAGGCTTGGCAGAGAGTTTGTTCAATGCGCTGCGCCTTGGTACGCGAGAAGTTGAAGAGAAAGGCCACGCGGCTGTTTTGGTGGTGTCACCCAGCATTCGCTCTTGGCTGTCAAAGGCTGCTCGCCACCGTGTGAATGATTTGACCGTATTGTCTTACAGCGAAATCCCAGACGACCAAGGCGTGAATGTGATTCACACCGTGCAAGCCAGCAACAAAACGTAAACGCCCTTAAGAACTGTCAGCCCTAGACCAATAAGAGACCCGTTATGGAAATTCAACGCATACTAGCCCGCGATACACGCACCGCCACAGACCAGGCCATGCGCATATATGGGCGCGACGTACTCATCATTTCTAACCAACGCGTCAACGGCCAAATCGAGTTGTTGGTGGCGGTGGACATTCGTCCAACCGACGAGTCGAACAACGTTGTGACCTTGGATGCTGAGTTTCTCAACAAATCTGAGCACACGACAGCCACACAGGCGAAACCCCTTAATTCTTTTGAAGCTGCGTTTGAAGAAACCATGATGCAGCGCCAACGGGCACGCTTACGCGGCAAGGCTGCCAGCCCAGCCAACACGGCAAAGAGCTTGCAACACGCTTCAGTGGCACCTGTTGTTAACCATGCCTCGCAAGCCGCACCTGTGCCTACTCCGATGGTTCAAACACAGCATTCAGCAGCACCCCGCCGTGAGCCCGAAGTTGACATCACCGCTTTACAAGCTCACCGTGAGGCAGCCCGTGGTCGAGAAATTGTAGACATGGTGCGTGACGAAATTGCTGCATTGCGCCGTGAATTTGCACTCAGCCAGCGCATGAGCCCTTGGCAAGACACACTGCCTATTTCTCCTGTCATCAAGCCACTGATTAACGCCCTCAGTGAAGCTGGCGTGCCAACTGGCCTACGCGGCTTGCTGATTGACCGTATCCGAGAAGCTGCTGATGTTGACGATGCAATGGCTGCCTTGCGCAGCCACCTGGTTGAGGCTTTGCCCAACGTGGGAGTCACCATGCCTGAGAGCGGTCAACATATCGTGACTGGTCCTACAGGTGTGGGCAAAACGTTGATGGCGGCGCGCTTGGCACATGCCGCCGCATTGCAACACGGCTCTCACGCGGTCGCCATGATCAGCTTTGCCGACAGCCGGCCCGGTGCGTGGAGTCAAATCCAAATGTTGGCATCACAAGCCGGTATTGACTGTTACCGGGCTGTTGACGCCAATGCACTGTCGTTGTTGCTCGACGAGTTGTCGCAGCGTGCCGCTGTCATTATTGACACGGCAGGTATTCAGTTTGAGCGCAACGTTGCGCAAATTAAACACCTCGCGCCTAAGGCGTTGGCCCATGTGGTCATGGCTGCAGACTCTTCGTCTGTCACTATTAAACGCATTCGTCACGCATACGCGTGGGACAGCGTCATGGTTAGCAAACTGGATGAGGCTTCACAGCCCTGGCCTTTGCTGCAAGCTTTAATAGACAGCCCGTTGCCAATGTCTCTCATGAGCCCCAGCTCACGCTTGGGTGAAACTGCCCTGCCCTATTCAGGTGTTCGTATTGTTGAACAGGCGTTGGCGCATTTGCCTGTGTCCCAAGACAACGCCTATAGCGCCAGCAACCCCACCATGGCTGCGGACAGTATGGCTGCTAATATATTGAAAATGCGTGCCCCGCACGAGAAAGCTATACATGGCTAATACACATTGCCCTCAAGTTATTGGCGTTGCAAGTGGCAAGGGTGGCGTTGGTAAAACAACGGTTGCCGTCAACCTGTCTGTTGCGTTGGCCAAAGCGGGTAAGCGCGTGGCGTTACTGGATGCCGACATGGGCTTGGCCAATGCACAAATTGCGTTTGGCAGCAGAAGCCCGTTTAATGTCAGCCATCTGCTGGCTGGTGATAAAACGTTGCGCGAAATCATGGTCCGCACAGATGACGGCGTTATGCTGATACCCGGCGCATCTGGGCGACGCGATATGGCGGGTGTTTCGGATACCGACATCAACGCCATCATTCAAGCATTTGACGATGTGGCAGACGATTTTGATTTTCTCATTGTTGACGTCGCCGCGGGTATTTCACCTTCTGTGATGATGTTCTTAGCCGCCTGCCACCGCCGTTTTATTGTGCTGCGTGACGACCCGTCCAGCATTGCAGACGCTTATGGCACCATCAAGGTGATGACCCTAGAGCTTGGTTTGGAAGAGATTTACCTGATTCCCAATATGGTGCCCTCCCAAGCCAGCGGCTGGCAGTTGTTTAAGCGCATGAATGAGGTGTGTACTCGCTTCTTAGGCCGTTCTGTCAACTACCTCACCTCTGTCGAGTCTGATGACCTGATTTTTAGCGCACTGCGCAAATACAAGCCGGTGCTGGCCTACGCACCTGCCAGCAGTGGCTCGCGCGACTTTAGGCGCATGGCACAGCTGAGTATTGATTTACCTAGTGCTTCGCAAGCCCACGGGCATGCGCAGTTCTTTTTCCAACGTCTTTTGGACGCTGAGCAAGGGGCATAAGTATGGTGGCTGCAGTTGCTTTATACGAATCTGTTCAATTGAACAACCGAGATGACTTAATCGTGGCCCATATGGGCATGGTCAAGCGCGTTGCGTTGCACCTCAAAGCACGGTTACCACCTTTTATGGAAGTAGATGAGTTGGTGCAAGTTGGCATGCTTGGGTTGATCGAAGCAGCACGCGGTTTTGATGTATCTAAAGGCATTGAGTTTGAAAACTACGCCTACAGCCGTGTGCGCGGTGCCATTATTGATGAAGTAAGGCGCTTGTCTGCTTTGCCGCGCTCTGCTGTGAGTTTTAACAAACAACACAGTGCGGCGACCCAAGTGTTGGCCTCTGAGCTGGGGCGTACGCCGACCCAAGCAGAGATGGCGCAACACATGGGCATGGAGATAAATGATTTCCAAAAAGAGCGTGGACACGCCAAGCGTTTTGAAACCTACTCGATGGAGGTTGTCAACGACGAGGTGATGAACATGGCGGGTGAAACACACCGACAACCCGAAGCGATTGTTGAGCACAACCAGTTCATGGGCACAGTGACCCAGGCTATTGAAGACTTACCCGAGCGCGAGCAACTGATCATGCAGCTGTACTACGTTGAAGAACTTAATTTAAAAGAAATTGGCGACGTGTTGGAGGTGAGTGAATCTAGAGTCAGCCAGATATTAACCGCCACTGTCAAAAAATTACGCACATCACTCAATATAACTGGCAACTCTACAAGCTAGTTGGTTAGCCTTCACTGCCACATGGCATGTTAATTACAATGATTTTATTGGCAGCCCAAGCCACTTTTGCGACGCTTAACAAGCCGTAAAAGATATTTGACAATGCTTTTGCCTTCGACTCCTGAAACTAAGCCCGCTTGGTTTATTGATACGTTCGTACAAGCTGCTCATGGGGCACTCGCCAAGCCTCACAGTGATGTTCATGTGTGAGGTTGTTTTGTTGAACTGTTGAAGCGGTTGGTGTGAGTCTTGTTTGCCTTGTTTAGGAGTCTGCTTCTATGGATAACTTGTTTATTTACTTAATAATTTTAGTTATTTTAGCTATTGTTGTTGTCTTAATTTACCTGGTCGACAGGGTCAATGCCATTGAAGGGCGCGGCACCGTTGGTGGGTTGGTTTCCCAAGCGGCGGCCATCCTAACCAGTGGCCCTTCTTTGGACAACGGGTTCAATGGCCTGTCTGGCAAGAATCTGTGGGATACGGCGTGTGGTAAGGCAGAACCGCCACTGGGCACACC
The DNA here is from genome assembly GCA_937893415.1 of uncultured Comamonadaceae bacterium. Taxonomy (GTDB): domain Bacteria; phylum Pseudomonadota; class Gammaproteobacteria; order Burkholderiales; family Burkholderiaceae_C; genus RS62. The sequence goes on from CALBWZ010000347.1 coordinate 8,591, forward strand.
TGAACTTGAGTCGTTTCGCAAACGCTATGAACCTATTTTGAACAAGCATATTTTGGGCTTAATTGAAGATGGTGGGCTTGATGCCGCTGGGGGCACCTCGCGTTCTCCGCAAGCCACTCGAAGCATCAGCACCTTGCGCGCAAATGTCGAGTCTTGGCTACCACCTCAACATGTAAAGGCTTTGTACAAGGCTGGGTATGAGGCGGCCTCCAACCCGGCAGATCTGACCCGTATTGCACAAGGCCTAGATGAAACCTGCACGACCTTGTACGCACGCTGTGACATTGATATTGGCCAGCCCTATTCACAACGCGTATTCAATGACGCCAGCAGCAACAACGGTGGCGACAAAGGGGACAGTGCCGCAACGCTTCTCGAAGGCCCCCGCGCTGATCCAGCACAAAAGGGTGTTGATGATCCAGGTGCTGAGAGCGGCGACTTTGAGGTGGACCCCGGTAACCGCTAATGAACTCAAGATTGACGCACCTATTGCGTTCTTCGCGCTAAAGTTTGTTTTCGCACAGCCGATTCAATAGTTGTCCGGAGTTAGGACTTAACTGGAGATTTCAAACATGCGAATCAATCACAAAGCGTTAGAGAGTTACGGTGCCGTCAAGGTTGTGACGGGCGTATCGGGCGCTAACAGCGTGCAACTGATTCAAATGCTGTTTGATGGCCTCTTAGAGAGCTTGTCCACAGCCAAGGGGCATATCACTCACAAAGACATCACTGAGAAGTCTAAAGCCCTGTCACGCGCCGGTCGAATCATACTGGGCCTCCAAAATGCCTTAGATTTCGAAAAAGGGGGTGAGCTTGCCGCCAACCTCAACGAGTTGTACACGTATGTGACACGTCGGGTGCTTCATGCCAACATGCACAACGACTTGGCTGCAATCGATGAGGTGTATGGACTCATGAGTGAAATTCGCCAAGCATGGGAAACTGTTCCATCATTGGTGTCTCCTGCACAATCGCCAATGCAACGCCCTATGTACGCAAATTAATCTGATCTCGATACACAGCACTGTCTTGTCTATTGCGTCGGATTGCGCAGTTCCAGTTCACAACCTGCGCATCTAAGACACGATGAAGAACTCGATTGAATCAGCCTAAGGCCAACGCTTCGGTGATGGCATCAACCACGTGGCCAGGCTCTGCGATGCTGCTCACGTGGCCATCAGGCGGCCACCTACAATCAGCGCGATCACCCC
>CALBWZ010000348.1 GCA_937893415.1 uncultured Comamonadaceae bacterium
ACAGTACACCTATGGCTTTTTCACACACTACAAGCACGCCCACATCGCCCAAGGCGGTGCTGTTTGATGCCTACGGCACGTTGTTCGACGTCTACAGCGTAGGTTTGTTGGCTGAACAGCTGTTTCCCGGCCAGGGCACGGCCATAGCCACCTTGTGGCGAGACAAACAAATTGAATACACGCGCTTACTCATCAGCAGCACCACTGCGGGTGGGCAAACCAACGCCCCTTTTTACAAGCCCTTTTGGGCCGTCACGCTGGACGCGCTGCGTTACAGTTGCGCCAAGCTGGGCTTGGATTTAAAAGCCGATGCACAAGAGCGCTTGATGAACCAATACCGTGCGCTGTCGGCATTTCCTGAAAACAAGGGCGTCCTCCAAGCGCTACAAACCAAAGGTATTCCCACTGGCATTTTGAGCAACGGTGACCCTGCCATGCTGAACGTGGCCATTCGCAGCGCCGGGCTGAACGGCTTGCTGAACCATGTGCTGAGCGCAGACACGGTTCAGCAATACAAAACCCATCCCAGCGTCTATGCCTTGGGCCCACAAGCCTTGGGTTTACCAGCACACGACATTCTGTTTATCTCAAGCAATGGCTGGGATGCACTAGGAGCGACTTGGTATGGGTTCCAAACCCTCTGGTTGAACCGACAGGGTTTACCCTTCGAAACCCTGGGCCCGCAGCCGACACACATTGCAACTAATTTGAACGACGTCTTACAACTGTTCCACCCCTAACCTGTTTATAAAAAAGGACTCCAACATGACTCAGCGCACCACCGCTCACGGCCTACAAGTGGCCAACACCCTGCACCAATTTATTGAAGAGCATGTGCTGCCAGCCACAGGCGTGGCCAGTGACGCATTTTGGGCTGGTTTTTCCAGCATAGTTTCAGACTTGGCACCCAAGAACGCTGCCCTGCTGGCCAAACGCGACGCACTGCAGCTCGAACTAGACGCATGGCACACCGCCAACCCAGGCCCTATCACCGACATGGCGGCCTACCAAGACTTTTTAAAAGCCACAGGCTACTTGGTCGAGCACCCCGCGCACGTCAGCGCCACAACCACCAACGTCGACGACGAGTTGGCCTTACAAGCTGGCCCACAGTTGGTCGTGCCCATATTGAATGCGCGCTACGCATTGAACGCCGCCAACGCGCGTTGGGGCTCACTGTACGACGCCTTGTATGGCACAGATGTCATTGCTGAAGACGGTGGCGCAGCCAAAGGTCCAGGCTACAACGAAGTACGCGGCGCAAAAGTTATTGCGTTTGCACGCAACGTGCTTGACCAAAGCGCACCATTGGCCTCTGGCTCACATGCCAACAGCACGGGCTACGCCGTTGTAGATGGCGTTTTACACGTCAGCCTAAACGGCGAGGGCACGACAACATTGGCCAATCCGGCCACGTTTGTGGGCTACCAAGGCGAGGCGGCCACGCCTTCAAGCGTTTTGTTCAAGCACAACGGCAACCACTTGGACTTGCGCATTGACCGCACGACCTCAATTGGCGCCACGGACTCGGCAGGCGTGTCTGACTTGATTATGGAGTCTGCACTGTCAACCATCCTTGACCTGGAAGACTCGGTTGCAGCGGTCGACGCAGACGACAAGGTGTTGGCCTATGCCAACTGGCTGGGCATTTTGCGCGGCACATTGACAGAAGAAGTAACTAAAGGCGGCAAAAGCTTTACGCGCGGCCTCAACGCCGACCGCCAATACACAGGATCAGACGGCCAGCCTCTCACCTTGCACGGTCGCTCCCTGCTGTTTGTGCGCAATGTTGGCCACTTGATGACCAACCCCGCTATTTTGTGGGGCCAAGGCCAAGAGATACCTGAGGGCATGTTGGACGCCATGATCACAGTCACAATTGCCTTGGTGGACATACATGGCAAAGGCGTGAACGGTATTCGCAACTCACGCAAAGGCTCGGTCTACATAGTCAAGCCCAAAATGCATGGCCCCGAAGAAGTCGCTTTTGCATGCGAATTATTTGCGCGCGTAGAAGCTGTATTAGGCTTGCCAAAGGCCAGTGTCAAGCTGGGCATTATGGACGAAGAACGCAGAACCAGCGTCAACTTGAAAGCCTGTATTGCCGCTGCGGCTGACCGCGTGGCCTTTATCAACACCGGCTTCTTAGACCGCACCGGCGACGAAATGCACACCGCCATGCAAGCCGGTCCTATGCTGCGCAAAGGCGATATGAAAAGCAGTACATGGATTGCCTCTTATGAGCGCAACAATGTGCTGGTTGGCTTAAGCTGCGGCCTGCGCGGACGCGCCCAAATTGGCAAGGGCATGTGGGCCATGCCCGATCTCATGGCCGATATGCTGGCGCAGAAAATTGCCCACCCCAAGTCTGGCGCCAACACCGCTTGGGTTCCCAGCCCGACGGCTGCTGCCTTGCACGCCTTGCACTACCAACAAGTGAGCGTGGCAGACATTCAACAAGAGCTGGAAGCAATTGACGCGGAGGCTGAACGCGCTGGCCTGTTAGACGGCTTGTTGCACATCCCTGTCTCGCCAAAAGCCGACTGGAGCGATGCCGACAAACAGCAAGAACTGGACAACAACGCACAAGGTATTTTGGGTTATGTGGTGCGCTGGGTAGACCAAGGTGTTGGCTGCTCTAAGGTGCCAGACATTCACAACGTTGGTCTCATGGAAGACCGCGCCACGCTGCGTATCTCTAGCCAACACATCGCCAACTGGCTGCACCACGGTGTGGTGAGTCACGCGCAGGTTACAGAGACCATGCAACGCATGGCCGCTATTGTGGATGGCCAAAACGCTTCCGACAGCAGCTACCAGCCCATGGCAGGCCACTTTGACAGCAGCGCAGCCTACCAAGCGGCTTGCGATTTGGTGTTCAAAGGTTTGGCTCAGCCATCTGGCTACACAGAACCGTTGCTGCACGCTTGGCGTCTGAAAGTAAAGGCGGCATAAGCCAGTTTTATTCAGCCTAATTTGAACTTAACTGGAGCGCACAACCTGCACAGGTTGTGCGTTTTTTTCGCGCTGTTGCTCAGAACCGATTAATGCGACAAACTATTGACAATGACAAACCAGACCCCGCAAGCCATTGACCCCAGCGTGTGTCCCATATGCGGTGCGCCCAATCAATGCGTCATGGCCAACACATCCAAACAGACAGGTCAAACCACTGACAGGCAAACCGCGATCAACTCACCTGACTTACCGTGCTGGTGCTTCAGCATGGTGTTTAGCGGTGACCTGCTAGGCAGGGTTCCAGACGAGGCGAAAAACCTTTCTTGCGTATGCCCATCCTGTGTGGCTGCTTATTCTTGACGCACAATGGAGCTTTAGCCTTTTAGGTCACCACTCACCATGTGTCAGCTACTCGCGCTCAACTGCAAAACACCCACAGACGCCACATTTAGCTTCACTGGGTTTTGCCAACGCGGAGGCCGCACCGACGAACACGCTGATGGATGGGGTATTTCGTTTTTTGAAGGCAAGGGCCTGCGCCTCTTTGTAGACCACGAAAGTGCTGTTAACTCCCCTGTGGCAGAACTCATACGGCGCTACCCCATCAAAAGTAAAAATATAGTGGCCCACGTTCGCAAGGCCACGCAAGGCGAAATAAGCCTTGAAAACGCACACCCATTTGTGCGCGAACTCTGGGGACGCAACTGGGTATTCGCCCACAACGGCGACTTAAAAAACTACCACCCCACACTGCACGGCCAATTCCGCCCAGTAGGCACCACCGACAGCGAGCGTGCTTTCTGTTGGCTGATGCAAGAGATTGCCAAGTCTCATGCTGGCGTACCAAGCGTTGCAGAGCTCACGCTGACGCTAAAGGACCTGATTCCACAGATCAGCCACCACGGCACATTCAACTTCGTACTCAGCAACGGCGACGCCATGTGGGCGCATTGCTCCACGCACCTGCATTACTTGGTGCGTGAGTATCCTTTTTCTAATGCCAAGTTGATGGACGACGACTTGTCGGTTAACTTTGCTGAACTCAACAACCCTGAAGACCGCGCCGCTGTGATTGTTACTGTGCCGCTCACAGACAATGAGCATTGGCGCGCGTTTGCCAACAACCATTTGATAACATTTATTAACGGCGAGGCAGCCATTCACCACGACTTAGAGGCCGCACATGCCAAGCTCAGCGCACAACTGCCGCAAGACATGCGGGATGCCATTGCGCTCACCCAAGCGCAAGCCGTAGAGGCCTTGGCACGCTACAAGCGCAACACATTGGCAGCCAACGGCGGCGGCGCCTAAAGCGACCACACTTGGTTAGCGGAGTGCCTGTTGCAATGCGTCCGCATAACGCTCGGCCACATCAAAGCCCATTTGGTCTGTGATTTCTTGAAAGCAAGTGGGACTGGTCACATTGACTTCTGTGACCTTGTCGCCAATCACATCTAAGCCTACCAATAGCAAACCACGTGCATGCAAGCGCGGTGCAAACCAGTTGGCAATGGCCCAGTCAGATTCGCTTAAGGGCTGTGCCACCCCCTTGCCACCCACGGCCAAATTACCACGTATTTCCGAGCCCTGTGGAATCCGCGCCAAGCTGAAGGGTACGGCCTCGCCACCAATGAGCAAAATACGCTTGTCGCCGTCTTTGATGGCTGGCTGGTAAGCCTGCACCATGACGGTGACCGCGCCGTGTTGATTCAAGGTTTCAATGATGGAGCCTAGATTCATGGCGTCGACTTTGACCCGAAAAATGCCCGCGCCTCCCATGCCGTCTAAGGGTTTTAAAATAATGTCATGGTGCAGGGCATGGAAATCGCGGATGGCTTGGGCGCTGCGCGTCACCAAGGTGGGCGGTGCAAACGATGCAAATTCTAGCAAAGCCAATTTTTCGGGATGGTTGCGCAGGGCTTGCGGGTTGTTAAACACTTGCGCGCCCTCGCGTGTGGCTTGCTCCAGCAAATGTGTGGCGTAGATGTACTCGGCATCAAAAGGTGGGTCCTTGCGCATGAGCACACACGTGAAGTCGCCCAAGGCACGCTGTTCAGCCTTGGCTGGCGTGAACCACTCCCCACTTGCGCCCACTTGCGCTCGACTCAGCACCTCTATGGGTGTGGCAACCGCGGTGACTGGTGCAGCCGTTTGCCACTGGATATCTTGTACATGTGTGTGCCACACGCGGGCGCCCCGCGCTTGCAAAGCCAGCATCATCACGTAGGTGCTGTCTTTTTTGATATTGAACGTGTCTAACGCATCAGCGACAAATAAAATGTCGCCTACTAGAGAGTTGTTTGTGGCCATGGGGTTATTGTCGCTGAAGATGCCCAAGCGCTAAAACAGCTGGCTTACAAAGCCACTTTGCTGCCCAACTCCACCACTGCGTTGTTGGGCAGACTTAGAAAGTCGGCAGCGCCGCTGGCGTTGCGGTGCATTTGCGCAAACAGCTTTTCACGCCAAAACGCCATGCCGCCGTTCATGGATGGAATGACGGTGTCGCGCGATAAAAAATAGGAAGTTTGCATGGGCTCTAGCTCGCAGCCTTGACCTGCCATGAGGCTGAGGGCCTTGGGCACATCTGGCTCATTCTTAAAGCCAAAATTCAACTCCACTTGCCAGCAGTCGTGCCCTAGAGCTTGCACGCGAAGCCTTTTTTCTAAGCCAATCCAAGGCACGCTGTGGTGGTGCACAGACACAAATAAGTTTTGCGCGTGCAACACCTTGTTGTGTTTAAGGTTGTGCAACAACGCACTGGGCACGGCGCCGACCTGCGGCGATAAAAACACCGCAGTACCTTCAACCCGGGCCGGGGGGCTAACCAACACCGCATGTAAGAAGCCACCCAGGTCCATAGCATCTTCTTGCTGGCGCTTGCCCAACAGCTCTCTGCCCTTTGCCCACGTCACCATCAGTGTGAACACGACAGCGCCAATCAGCAAAGGGAACCAGCCACCTTCCAACAATTTGAGCAGGTTGGAGGCAAAGAAGAAGAAGTCCACGACCGCAAACACGCCCGTGGCCGCTATGCACAGCCACAACGGGTAGCGCCACGCGTGGCGCACCACAAAAAAGGTCAATACCGTGGTGATGAGCATGTCAGTGGTCACAGCAATGCCATAAGCCAATGCCAAGTTGGCTGACGACTGGAACAACACGACGGCCAACACAATGGCAACAAACAAGCTCCAGTTGACGAAGGGAATATAAATTTGACCCGTGTCTTTTGTGCTGGTGTGCTGAATGTGTAAACGTGGCAAGAAGCCAAGCTGTATGACTTGCTTGGTGACGCTGAATGCACCCGATATCAACGCTTGTGAGGCAACTACCGTTGCCAAGGTGGCCAAGCCAATCAGGGGCAACATGGCCCATTCAGGAGCCATCAGGAAAAACGGATTCTCTACGGCGCTTGGGTCCCGCAACAGCAGCGCGCCTTGGCCCATGTAGTTCAAAATCAAGGCAGGCATCACCATGCAAAACCAAGCCAAGCGAATGGGTTTTTTGCCAAAATGACCCATGTCTGCATACAAGGCTTCAGCACCAGTGACACACAACACCAAGGCACCTAAAATCAAAAAACTAGTCAAGGGGTTGTCCCACACAAAGATGGCTGCATGGTGCGGGGACAAGGCCCACAACACGCCAGGATTGCTAGCAATGTGCACGATGCCCAAGCCTGCAATCACCACAAACCACACCAGTGTTAACGGGCCAAAGAACTTGCCAATGCCGCCAGTGCCTCGCTTTTGGACCAAAAACAACAGAGACAAAATCACCAATGTCAGCGGTATGACCCAGTGTGACAGTGCAGGCGAAAACACCTGTAAACCCTCAACCGCAGACAACACTGAAATGGCTGGCGTTATCACGCCGTCACCATAAAACAACGCCGTGCCAAAGATACCGACGACCAACAACACACGGCGCAATGCCGGCTTGTCTTGTACCGCAGTAGAGGCCAGCGCCAACATGGCAACCAAACCGCCCTCGCCGTTGTTGTCGGCACGCAGCACCAGCACCACGTACTTGAAGGAGACTATGAGCGTGAGCGTCCACACAAACAAAGACAAAATCCCAAGCACGTTGGCGGGTGTGAATGCGATCAAGCCTGTCCCAAACACCTCTTTGAGTGCGTACAACACGCTGGTGCCTATGTCACCATAAACAACGCCTAAAGCACCAAGCGTGAGTGCGCTTAAGGATGACGCCGACTTGGCGTCTTTGGGATTCAAATTAGAAGTGACCGACACGTGAACATGGCAGGTCTCGCATGGCAGGCTGCGAAACGTTAAAGCTGTTGTGGACAGAGGTCAGATTGTGCGCTCGCCAATGCGCCAACGCCAGCGTTTGGCTGCGGTTGGGCGCTGTTTATTCACGTGCTACATGAAAATGTTGCAGCGCAGCAACGCGAGCGCATTCTCACATTGCTGCGCGCTGCGCTGGCTCAGTCGTATACCTCTGCATTGGGGTCAGTGGCTTCTAGCTCGTAGGCAGCAGCCAGCATTGCCAAACGCCCAATCACACCGTACATGTAGAAGCGGTTGGGTGAGCTGGCGCCTGGTTGCGCGCCAAGCTGGGCCATGTAAGAGCTTTGATCAAAGGCCAACGGCACAAAACTAGCACCTGGTGCGTTGAGGTTTTCATCGACACCTCGTTCAGCATGAACGCGGTAAAAACCACCCACCACGTAGCGGTCGAGCATGTAAACCACGGGTTCAGCCACTGCGTCGTTGATGCGCTCGTTGGTCAAAACACCTTCTTGGATGATCACCTCGCTGACACCCTGACCATCTTTAATCACGCCCATTTTGTTACGCGCTTTGCGGTTTAGCACGTCCAAGTCAGACACGTCTCTCACGGTCATGATGCCCATGCCGTAGGTGCCGTTGTCGGCTTTCACTACAACGAAAGGCTTTTCATTGATGCCGTACTCTTTGTATTTGCGCTTTATTTTCAGCAACAAGCTTTCCACATTGGTACGCAGACAGTCCATGCCCGTGCCGTCAGCGAAGTTCACCTCGCCACAGCGTTCAAACATGGGGTTGATCAACCATGGGTCCATGCCCAACAGTTTGGCAAACCGTTTGGCCACCTCTTCATAAGCCTCAAAGTGCTTGGACTTGCGCCGCACCGACCAACCCGCGTGCAGTGGGGGCAGCAGGTACTGCTCGTGCAAATTCTCTAAAATCGCAGGTGTGCCCGCGCTTAAATCGTTGTTCGCCAAAATCGTGCAGGGGTCGAAATTCTTTAAACCCAATCGCCTAGGCGTGCGCTCTAACGGCTCTAGCAACACCGTCTCCCCATTCGGCAGACTCACTGTTGTGGGCTCTGTGATTTCAGGGTTCAGCGTGCCCAAGCGAACATTCAGACCGGCTTGGGTAAAAATTCGCTGCAACTGCACCACATTGCTTAAATAAAAAGTGTTGCGTGTGTGGTTCTCAGGAATAAGCAGCAGGTTTTTGGCCTCTGGACAAATTTTTTCGATGGCGGCCATGGCCGCCTGTACGGCCAAAGGCAGCATTTCTGGCGTTAAGTTGTTCCAGCCACCGGGATACAGGTTGGTGTCCACCGGGGCGAGCTTAAAGCCCGCGTTGCGCAAGTCCACTGATGAGTAAAAAGGTGGGGTGTGCTCCATCCACTCCAAACGGAACCAACGCTCAATGGCTGGCATGGACTCCAATACGCGCTGCTCAAGCTCGTTGATGGGACCGGTTAAGGCTGTAACGAGGTGCGGAACCATATCAACTCTCAAAGTAATCGCAGCGCTACAACACCGTGCTGCCTAGATGGGCACATTGTGCGCCTCATGTGATTTTAAATGGTGACAGCCTGGTTCATTACAAGTGCCATCAGCAACACTTAAACCCGGATCTCGCCTTGACCCAGCACCACGTACTTCAAAGACGTGAGGCCCAGCACACCCACTGGGCCGCGCGCATGGAGTTTGTCAGTAGAGATACCAATTTCAGCGCCCAGCCCGAACTCAAAGCCATCGGCGAAGCGTGTGCTGGCGTTTACCATGACGCTGGCCGAGTCGACCTCGCGTAAAAATAGCTGTGCATGGCTGTGGTTGTTGGTCACGATGCAATCTGTGTGGTGACTAGAGTATTGGTTGATATGGGCTATCGCCTCGTGCACATCGGCAACCACTTTGACACTCACAATCGGTGCCAAGTACTCTTGCGACCAATCGGCCTCAACCGCATCCGTCAGTTGCAAGCCATCGACAGCACCCAACAAACGCTTGCTAGCGGCGCAGACACGCATTTCCACATGTTTATCGGCGTACACCTTGGCGATTGCAGGCAAGAAAGCTGGTGCCGCAGCCCGTGTAACCAACAAGCTTTCTGTGGCGTTGCAGGGGCTGTACTTTTGTGTTTTAGCGTTGTCTGCCAAACGCACCGCCATCTCCAAATCAGCGCTATCGTCTATGAACGTGTGGCAATTTCCATCTAAATGCTTGATGACAGGCACTTTTGCCTCAGCACTGATGCGCTCAATCAGGCCTTTGCCGCCACGGGGAATAATGACATCCACGAACTCAGGCATGGTGATTAAATGGCCCACTGCAGTCCTGTCTGTGGTGGCCACCAACTGAACGGCGTCAGCTGGCAAGTTGGCCGCTACCAACGCTTGTTGCACCAACGACGCCAAAGCCAAGTTGGACTGAATAGCCTCTGAGCCGCCACGCAGCACGCAAGCATTGCCGCTTTTGATGGCCAACGAAGCTGCTTCAATGGTGACGTTGGGACGGCTTTCGTAAACCATGCCAAACACACCAATGGGGACACGCATTTGTCCCACCCGGATACCGCTTGGCCGCTGTGTCATACCTGTAATTTCGCCAATCACGTCGGTCATAGCCGCCAACTGCTCACAACCCTGGGCACACGTCTCTAAAGTTTGGGCGTCAAGCTTGAGCCTGTCCACCATCGGGGCAGACAGACCCGCGGCCCGGGCACGGTCTATATCCAAGGCATTGACCGGCTGAAGGTCTGGTGTGTGCCTGCGCAACAAAGCTGCCAGATGCAGCAGCGCTTTATTTTTTTGTGCCGCGCTCGCTCTTGCCATCACAGCGCTGGCGCGGCGAGCGCCAGCGCCCATGTGGGCCATGATCGCGGCGATGTCTAGTGGTTTGTCAGGTGCGTTCATGGGCTAATTGTCGCATTCCTTGCCGGTATGTGCGTTTGGGTTAAGCCGTTGCGCAGTGCCCACACACCAAAGTGGCCATATGGTGCAACGCGCGCCAAGGCGCTTTGGGCAGATCGTCTTGAGGCAAACCTTTAACCACGCCGTCCACAGCGTGCGCCAGCACGACCCACTGGGCCAACTGCTTGGTCTGCAGAGTGGGTAATACACGCTCCATTAAGCGCTCCCGAGGACCCCAGACACGGTTTTCGCGCAAGGCCATGGGCAAGGCTTTGCCAGCGCTGGTGGCTGCCTTGACGCGGTTCAAGGTGCGTATATCTTCTGCCAAGGCCCAGTGCACCAACACAGCAGCCACCCCTTCAGCTTCTAAACCATCCAGCATGCGCTGCACGCGGCCTAGCTTGCCAGACAGCACAGCCTCACTGAGCTTGAATGCGTCATAGCGGGCCACATTGAACACCGCAGACTCAATGTGAGCCAAGGTAACTTCACCTTGCGGGTATAGCAAACCCAATTTTTGTATTTCTTGGTGCGCGGCCAACAAGTTGCCCTCAACCCTGTCGGCAAAATACGCCAATGTTTGTTGGCCTTGTTCGCCCGTCTGGACACGCTGGCCTTGCAAGGCCAGTCGCTGCGCAATCCAATTGGGCAACGCGCCTCTGTCCACACTGTCAACCTTAACCGTGACGCCAGAACCATCTAGGGCACCGAACCAGCCGCTTTTGGTGGCCGCACCATCTAAGCGGGGCAACACCACCAACGTTAGTGTTTCTTCGCTGCGGGCCGCCATATGGGCCAGGTCTTGTAACGCCGTTGAGCCGTCTTTACCGGGTTTACCGCTGGGTATACGCACCTCAATGAGTTGCTTGTCGGCAAACAAACTCAGCGATGCGCCGCTGGCAATAACCTCACCCCAGTCGAACCTAGCGCCTGCTACCGTGTGCACCACACGTTCAGAAAACCCTCTGGCGCGTGCTTGCGCGCGAATCACGTCGCAGGCTTCTTGCACCAGCAAAGCCTCATCGCCATAGACCGTGTAGAGGCTTTTCAAGCCTTGCTCTACATGCGCGTCAAGTGCGTTAGCTGACAGTTGCATAACAAACGCCGGCGCCGGGCTAGGGTCGGCGCTGCAACATCACCGCGCTTAAGCTGCGAACAACTTGCTGAACCACGCGGGCTTGCAGGTTGTCAAATACAGCGTCTTGCTCTAGCTGCTTTGACAAGGTTGCCGACTCTTGGTAGCTCAAGTCTTGGTCCAACACAATGTCGGCTGGCGGGGTGAGTGCTCGCCCAGCGATGTCCAAGGCTTGCCAGCTGAAAGTGATGCGCAAATTGAGCTCGCGAACCTGACCCGCAATGGTTGATCCCACCACCGTTCGTTCGCGCTGGTCGGATGACACGGCAAGCAGCACACCACGCTGCGCAGGCGCATCACCGGCACTGTTGGTTGCCATTAAGGTATCAACCCGGGCGACGCCCCGAGTGGCAAGGGCTTGTGTCAACGCGGCGCTGACCAAACCTATGCTGCCTCGAAACTGCACTTGCTCAAAATCCAACTGAGACAAGTCACCCCTTAAGCGAAAGCCACACGCACTTAAAGCGCTTACTGCCAACGTGCTGAGGCCGGCTTTAAGCCACGCTCGCCGGCCAATTGTGGCGGGTGTGATGGGAATAACGTTAGGTGTCATGATGCTATCAAACCACAATGTTGACCAACCGTCCTGGCACCACTATGACTTTTTTAGCCGGTACGCCATTGGCTTGTTTTAAGAAGGCTTCGTTGGACAAGGCCGCGGCCTCAATATCAGCCTTGCTGGCACCAGCGGGCACTTGTAACGCGCCGCGCAACTTGCCGTTGATTTGCAGCATCAACGCCACAACATCTTGAACCAAGGCTGTGTCATCGACTTGTGGCCAGGGTGCGTCTAGCAGCTCGACCTTCGTGTTCAAGCGCAACTCAGCCCACAAGGTGCAGGTCATGTGCGGGCAAGCCGGGTACAACACACGCAACATGATGGAGAAGCACTCGGCCAAGGCTTGTTGCTCAGCAGGTGAGTTGCCCAACACGGCGGCTTCCAACGTGTTCAGCATCTTCATGACGGCTGAGACCACTGTGTTGTATTGCATGCGCTCGTAGTCAAACGAGGCTTGGCGCAGCACCGTATGAATGTCGAACCGCAAGGCTTTCGCACCCTCGCTGTAAGGTGGTGCAGCGTGGCTGCTAGAGGCACCTATCGCCAATGTCTCGCGGTGCTTGTAAGCAAAATTCCAAACACGGCGTAAGAAGCGAAAGCTGCCTTCTACCGCCGAGTCGTTCCACTCCAAAGTAGCCTCTGGCGGTGCGGTGAACATGGTGTACAAACGCGCTGTATCTGCGCCAAATGTATCAATCAGAGACTGCGGATCAACGCCGTTGTTCTTGGATTTGGACATGGTGCCCACGCCCTCGTAATCGATCGCTGCGCCTACGGACAAACCACTCGCCGCCTTGGTGAGAGTGGCACCGGTTACTTTGCCGTCGCCATCGTGCGTATGAACCACATCGCTGGGCCAAAAATACTCTTTCCCACCTTGCTCTGTGCGGTGAGAGTAAATATGGTTGAGCACCATCCCTTGTGTGAGCAGTTTGGAGAAAGGCTCATCCACAGACACCAAGCCAATGTCACGCATGACTTTGGTCCAAAATCTGGCGTACAACAAATGCAAAATTGCATGTTCAATGCCGCCAATGTACTGGTCCATGCCACCAGCCATCCAGTACTGCGCGCCGTCGCCTACCATGGCGTCTGCATTGTGTGGGTCGCAGTAGCGCATGAAATACCAAGACGAGTCCACGAAGGTATCCATGGTGTCTGTTTCGCGCTTGGCAGGCTTGGCGCATGTTGGGCAACTGACGTTCAAAAACGCTGCCGAAGTGTTCAAAGGGTTGCCGCTGCCGTCAGGCACAAGGTCTTGAGGCAGGACCACGGGCAGGTCTTTTTCTGGCACAGGCACTGCGCCGCAGTCGTCGCAGTGGATGATGGGAATAGGCGTGCCCCAGTAACGCTGGCGGCTGATGCCCCAGTCGCGCAAACGCCATGTGGTTTGCTTGTCACCCAAGCCTTTGTTGTGTAAGTCTGCGGCCACAGCGTCCACGCATGCGGCAAAGTCAAGGCCGTTGTATGCGCCTGAATGTATGGCCACACCGCGACCTTTGGTGGCGTACCACTCGCTCCATTGCGTGTCATCAAATGGGGCACTACCGGGCACATCCACCACGGGCTGAATGGCCAGGTCGTATTTGAGTGCAAAGGCAAAGTCACGCTCGTCGTGTGCGGGCACACCCATCACAGCACCATCGCCATAACTCATGAGCACATAGTTACCCACCCACAGCGGCACGGCTTCGCCTGTGATGGGGTGTGTCACAGTCAGGCCAGTGTCCATGCCCACTTTGTCTTTGACGGCCATCTCGGCTTCGGTGGTGCCACCTTGCTGGCACGCCACAACAAAAGCCGCCAAGGCTGGTTGGCTTGCCGCTGCGTGCGTGGCCAACGCATGTTCTGGTGCTACTGCGCAGAAGGTCACGCCCATGATGGTATCTGCACGGGTGGTAAACACGTACATGCGCCCGTCACCAATCAACTCGCCGGTACTGCTGCGTATGCTGTGTTCAAACGCGAAGCGCACACCTTCGCTCTTGCCTATCCAGTTTTCTTGCATGGCGCGTACACGCTCAGGCCACCCGCTGAGCGTCGCATTCGGGTTGCTATTTTGAACGTGCGCCAGCAATTCTGGCGCGTAATCTGTGATCTTGAGGTAGTAGCCAGGTATCTCGCGCTTCTCAACCACCGCACCTGTACGCCAGCCTTTGCCATCAATAACTTGCTCGTTGGCCAGCACCGTTTTGTCGACTGGATCCCAGTTCACAACCTGGGTCTTGCGGTAGGCAATACCCTTGTCCAGCATTTTCAAAAATAGCCACTGGTTCCACTTGTAATAAGCGGGATCGCAAGTGGCGATTTCGCGCGACCAATCGATTGCCAAACCCATAGCCTGCATCTGCTTTTTCATGTAGGCGATGTTGTCGAAAGTCCACTGGGCAGGCGGCACTTTGTTTTTCAATGCTGCGTTCTCTGCTGGCAGCCCAAATGCGTCCCACCCCATGGGCATCAATACGTTGTAACCCTTCATGCGCAGTTGGCGTGTGAGCATGTCGTTGATGGTGTAGTTGCGCACGTGACCCATATGCAACTTACCGCTGGGGTAAGGCAACATGGAACAGGCGTAAAACTTAGGCCGCGACTTGTCCTCAGTCACACGGTACACATCTGCGCTTAGCCACGCACTGCGCACAGCTTGTTCAATAACTTGGGGTTCGAATTTCTCTTGCATGCTGGAATGGTGTGCTGGTGCCTGAGTGCATGCGCGGGGCATACAGACTCAAAAATTTAATGAAGTCCGAGTACGTCAAACATGTCGTACATGCCACTGGATTTATCCGCCAGAAAGCGTGCTGCACGCAAACTGCCTTGGGCATACGTGGCTCGGCTGCTGGACTTGTGCGTAATTTCTATGCGTTCGCCTGTGCCGGCAAACAGCACGGTATGGTCACCCACTATGTCACCACCACGAATAGTTGCAAAGCCAATCGTGGATGGGTCACGCTCACCTGTCACGCCGTCGCGCCCGTAAACAGCGCAATCTTTTAAGTCTCGACCAAGGGCATGGGCAACCACCTCACCCATTTTTAACGCAGTGCCTGATGGCGCATCCACTTTGTGTCTATGGTGGGCCTCAATGATTTCGATGTCGTAGCCGGTTGGCATGGCTTTGGCCGCCATCTCCAACAGCTTCAGAGTCACGTTGACACCCACACTCATGTTGGGCGCCATCACCAATGCAGTGGTGGCGCTGGCATGTTGCAGTTGGGCTTTTTGCTCGTCGCTAAAGCCTGTGGTGCCAATCACCACGGCCACGCCGGCGGCACTGGCTGCCTGCACATGCGCCAACGTGCCTTCTGGCCTGGTGAAGTCAATCAACACGTGAGCGCCGGCCAGTGCTGTGGCCAAGTCGCTTTGAATCACAACACCCGTTGTGCGCCCGGCAAATGCCCCTGCGTCTTGGCCTAGCGCGGGTGAACTGGCGTGGTCTAGCGCGCCAACCAATGTCATGTTGGCGTCTGCACACACGGCATCAACCAGCATCTGCCCCATGCGCCCACTGGCGCCGGCAATCACCACCCGTAGGGCGCTGCGCGCATCGGCTTGTAAGTCTGAGCTCATTGCGCAACCTGCTCATTCAATGCCGGATAAGTGGCACCGCTCGGCATGGTTGCGTTGTTGGCCTTTGGTGCTGTGCTCTTGGCCTTTAAAGCCGCTTGCTGTGTTTGAAACAGCTTGAGTTGCTCTGACGTGGCTTGTAAGGGCAACGACTCTTCGGTGTTGACAGGGCGGCTGATAGACTTAACGAATTCCAGCTCTGAGGGCATGTCATCGCCCACAAATTTGGCAAGCTTGCCGTCTTCAAACCAAGTTGTTAGGTTGCGCTGCTGGTCTGGATAGCCTTGACGGGCCCAAGTGAACACATAGTCCCACCGGTTGTTGTGGAACACGCTTTGCAACAACGGCGTGCCCAGCGCACCGGCGACTTGCTCTCTATTCATGCCAACTTTCAGAAGTGCCACTTGTTCTTTGGTAATGACATTACCTTGCAATATATCGGGGCGGTAAGGGCTGAGAAAGCCGCCCAAGGTGCTGATGGTTTGCCCGATTCCGGACTCGGGTTTTGACACCGCAGCGTCTGGCGCAGAACCACCACCACTGGCGCAACCAACAAGCGCGGCAACAAGACCCACCGCGCACATTTGCAAGCGGCGGCGCGTTGAGATTAAAAAGGTGGCAGACGTCATAAATGTGTGGCCCAAAAGGCCTGGCGTTTGGGTGTCTGGTTGCTGCGCCATTGCAGTTTATTGGTACAACCCAGCATCTGATCACGTGCAGGTGTTACACGCGGACTATGATCTAAGGATTGTAGTTCAGGGGACATCTTCCCCCACCCCCGTTCAACTTCAGTTTTAAAGCCTTTTATGAGCACCTTAGACGAACTCAAAAATACTGGCCTCAAGGCAACACTGCCAAGGCTCAAAATTTTGGAAGTTTTCCAAAATGCCAGCCTGCGACATTTGGCCGCAGACGATGTCTACCGCCTGCTGTTAGATGGCAAGGCCGACATAGGCTTGGCAACTGTTTACCGGGTATTGATGCAGTTTGAGCAAGCTGGCCTGTTGGTGCGCAGCAATTTTGAATCGGGCAAAGCTGTTTATGAGTTAGACCATGGTCAGCACCATGACCACTTGGTGTGCTTAGATTGCGGGCGAGTGGAGGAGTTTTTTGACGAGGATATTGAAAAACGTCAACATGACATTGCCAAAGCCAAAGGCTTTGTGTTGCAAGAGCACGCGCTGTCGCTGTATGCCAACTGCGCCAAAGACAACTGCCCTCACAGCAAGCAGACAGCCTAAACAACAGTCTTTAATCCAGCCCTTGCGTCATGGCTAAGCGCTGACGCTCTAGGAACTCTTTGTAAGTGTCTATGCCGCGCAACTGCAAAATAGTGTTGCGAACGGCGGCCTCCACCAACACCGCGATGTTGCGCCCAGCCACCACTTGGATCACAGCCTTGCGCACAGGCACGCCCAGTACATCTTGGTTGAGGGCCTCATGGGGCATGCGTTCATACTTGCGCTCCATGGTTTCTTTGCGAACCAAATGAACAATCAACTTGAGGCGCAGCTTGCGCCTCACCGCCGTCTCGCCAAAAATGGCCTTAATGTCTAACAAGCCTATCCCGCGCACTTCCAGTAGGTTTTGCAGCAACGCGGGACAGCGACCTTCAATGGACGCTTGGTTGATTCGAAACAAATCAACGGCATCGTCAGCAACCAAACCATGGCCACGTGAAATAAGCTCAAGGCCTAGCTCACTTTTACCCAGCCCAGACTCGCCGGTAATCATCACGCCCATACCCAGAATGTCCATGAACACACCGTGCATGGTGGAGCGCTCAGCAAAGTGTTTGGACAAGTAAGCGCGCAGCACATCCACCACAAAGGCGGCCGACTCAAGGGTTGCAAATAACGGGATGCCAGCGCGCTCACACATGGCAAGTAACTCTGGCGGAGCTTCAGCGCCATCGGCCAGCACCAATGCTGGCGGCTCCAAGCCCACGATACGCGCCACGCGCCTGGCGCAATCTTCGCTGGCGTCACGTGACAAATAGGCAATTTCACGCGCGCCCATGACTTGAACGCGGTAGGGGTGTATGTAGTTGAGGTAGCCCACCAAGTCGGCGCCAGATCGTGCGGCGCGGATGGCCACCTCGTCAAAGGGCCGGTCTGACGCGTCTAAGCCAGCGACCCACTCCCAGCCCAAACGCTCCCTATGGGCCTCAAACAATACATCGGCACTGATGACAATAGGGCGCATAGTGTGTCGCTGCGGATGGGGTTGGGTTTAGGCTTGCGCCGTATGGGCCGACTGCCAGCCGGCAATGAGTTGGTACAGCTCAGGCGCACTTGGCGCCGTTTTCATGCGCTCGCGCAAATCGGCGTCGCTCAATATTTCAGCAATTTCTGACAGGATCTCTAAATGCTTTTGCGTCGCAGCCTCAGGGACCAACAAGCAAATCATCAACATAACGGCTTGTTCGTCAGGCGCATCAAACGCGATTGGCGTGGCCAACTGGAACACCGCAGCCATAGGCTGTTTCAGCCCTTTGATTCGACCATGAGGAATAGCCACACCGTGACCCAAGCCCGTAGAGCCTAGGCGCTCGCGGGCAAACAAACTATCGGTCACCAACGACCGGTTTAACCCGTGCTGGCTCTCAAACAGCAGCCCCACTTCTTCAAATGCACGTTTTTTACTCGTGGCATCCAACTCAACCGACACTTGCTCAACGGGCAAGATTGCAGACAAACGATTCATGAGGACCCTCTAGCGGTGTTAGTAATAACACGGATTGCAATGCAACTTCACCAATAAGAAAAAGCCACCTGAAATCAGGTGGCTTATTGCGTGATGTCATTTTTAACACTTTTTCGGACTCTAACAAGCCCAAAGTGGTGTCAAGCCTACATCAATCGCTTAGCACTTTGATGACTATGATCTTGGGACTTGTCTTTGTGACGTAGTACTTGCCTGTCCATTTTGTCGACCAAATCGTCTAAAGCTGCATATAAATCAGCATGCGCGCTCTCAGCAAATAGATCTTTGCCCTTCACGTGGATATTGCACTCTGCACGCTGTCTGAGGTCTTTTTCTTTGAGGTTATCTATGGTTAACAAAACCCTGACATCGACAACTTGGTCGAAGTGCCGGGTGATTTTGTCTAGTTTGCTCGTCACGTAATTGCGCAGGGCTGGGGTGAGGTCAAGGTGGTGTCCGCTGATGGTCAAGTTCATAAATAAGCCTCCTAAAGCTTAGGTTAACGTGGGCAGCAGGAGCAGCTAATCGGTTACTCCCGCTGCAAGAAAAACCGACTCAACACCACTATGCACCTGCCCATGCACATTTGCAATATTGCGGCGCAGCATGACCTAGTCCCCCTCAGCTCTTTGGCAACTCACCCCTACTCTGCACCTGGAAATGGGGGTGAAACCACTGTACTCAAAGGGGTATTGGCGTGTACCGACACTTGTTTCAACACTGCCAATGACAGCAGCGCGAGCGCAAAACCTGCAGCCGCTGTTAACCAGTAGCCCACCACCAAACCATTGGCATCGCGGCTAATGAGTAGTCCCCCAGTCACCGCCCCCAAAGCCATGGCCAAAGACTGCGACGCGCCTGACAGCGCCATAAAAGTCCCACGCCTTTTGGGGTTGGCGGCCGAGACCATGATGGCTGAGCCTGGGATCATTCGGCCACTCACAATGACAAAAAACAACACATACACCACCGCTATTAACCACAGCGGCGAGCCGTTTGGCAACAGTGTTATGGCGAACAGCGGCAGCCAAACCACCCAGTTCAAACGCTGGTAAATCCACACTTTGCCGCGCTTATCAGTCAACACCCCAATCACGCGCGCGCTGACCAGTGTTGCCAAGCCGCCCACCAAATACAGCAACACGATGTCATTGCTGGAGACCCCAACGTTGGCCTCCATATAAATGGTGATGTAAGGAATGACCATGAAGCCAGTCATAACCGACAAGCCTGTAAACAGAAAAGCCCATAAATGGTTGGTTTCCTTAACGGTTTCCCAAATGCCCCCTAAAACCGAGCTGCGTTCTGGCTGGTGCAAATGCGCATCGATCTTGGGCACAGTCACACAGGCAACGGCAATGACACACAGCGACTGTCCAACCACCAGCCAAAACGGTGCATGCCAAGATAAGTTGGCAGCCAGGTACAAACCAATGGGAACACCGGCAACGGTGGACACCGAAAAAGATGACATCACGATGCCCATAGCCCGCCCGCGCCGCTCAAAAGGAATCACGTCGGCAATGATGGTTTGGCTTAAGGCCGACAGCACCCCGCCAAAGAGGCCTGCAGCAATGCGGGCACCCATAAATTGGGCGTAGGTTTCAGACAAGGCACAGGCCATAGTTGCCACTGTGAAGGCACAGTACAGCACCAACAACAAACGCTTGCGGTCAAACCGGTCTAAGTAAGTAGCCGCTAGCAGGCCCGAAACGCCAGCAGCGAAGGTGTATGCCGAGACCAGCGCACCAAACTGCGCATCGCTGATTAAAAATACTTTTGTAAATTGTGGCCCCAACGGCATCATCACCATAAAGTCTAAGATATGGGTGAATTGAATGCCTGCCAAGGTCAACATCAGCCAGCGTTCGCGAATAGGCGTCATTACAGCGTTCTTTTATTTAAATTTGATATACAAAGAGCTCACTAATGTACAAGCTTGATCGCTTCCATGCTCCTCGATAAGCTGCTAAGGCCTCACACCGAAACGCCACAGAACCACACGGGCTTGGTGCTGATGGGCGGTGGTGCCCGCACGGCTTACCAAGCAGGCGTCTTAAGGGGGATAGGCCAGCTGTTGCGCACGCACAAACAGCTGTCACATGCGGCCAACACCTTCCCTTTCAAAGTCCTGGTCGGCACCTCAGCTGGTGCACTCAATGCCACTTTTTTAGCCAGCCAGGCAGCCTCTGGCTTGGATGCGTTTGAAAATTTGGCCGCCTTTTGGCTTAAGCTGCGCAGCCACCACGTGTACGAGCTTGACGCCCCCGTTTGGGCCAAGCACAACTTATTGACTGCAGGATGGGTGCTGGCGCGCCAAGTTCGTGCGCACAGCGCCTTGCTGGACAACACGCCGCTGGTAGACACGCTGCACAAGGCCATCAAATTGCAGGCCATTGAAGGCGCCATCAGCCAAGGTCTGATTACCAGCCTTGCCGTCACCACATCCAGCTACACCAGCGGCATGCACTGGACATTTGTACAAACAAAAGATGAGGCCACGCCAGACCCTTGGCGCCGCGCCGATAGGCGTGCAGACATGCAACCCATCACGATAGAACACTTGATGGCCTCCAGCGCCATTCCTTTTATCTTTAGGTCTGTACCGCTGTGGGTCGATGGGCACCGTGAGTTTTTTGGCGACGGCTCTATGCGTCAATCGGCACCGCTGTCCCCCGCCATACATTTGGGTGCAAAGCGCATCTTGGCCATAGGCGTAGGTAGACCTGTTGGGCAAACAGAGCGCATACACGCCGCCCAAGGTGAGCCCACGGCCGGGGTGATCGCCAGCCACGCCATGGCGGGCATTTTTCACGACACCTTGCACACCGACGCGGAACAGGCCCGCCGCGTTAGCCAAGCTGTGCTCGAACTCAGCCCGAAATTGCGTCAGGCATTGCCCTACCGCCCTTTACATGTTCTGGCCATCCACCCCTCAGAGTCATTGGACCAAGTCGCCTTGCGCCACGCGCACTTGCTGCCCAAGTCCACCCGATCCGTTCTGCTGGGCTTGGGTGCTTTGAATGACCATATGGGCCGGTCCAACGACAACGCAGCTGGATTGGCCAGCTACTTGATGTTTGAACCCGGCTTTATCCACAGCCTCATGGCGCTGGGAGAACACGATGCCCGGGCACACAGCCGAGCGCTGCTTGAATTTTTTGCAATGCCATAATAAGGGTTCTAAAACACCGGAGAAACGCATTGGAAGCCAGCCCCAGTTGGCAGCTTTCAGTCCAGAGTCGCCACCGCTGCTGAGCATGGCCTCAGCCGAGCAGGCAAGGGCTGAAAGCTGACACCACGCCAGTTCAGCCTGCGCAGCCCACCGCTGCGCAAAGCCATACCACCTCACCCATATCAGGGACGTGTTACATGCTCAACGTATTTACCTTGGTCAACGGTCGCCTGTTCCAAGAAGAAATTGAATCATTAGAAGACCTGCGCCGCTTCAAACCTATTTGGGTCGACTTAGACGAACCCACGGTAGAAGAAAAGCAATGGATCAAGCAAACCTACGCGCTCAGCATTCCTGACGACGCCATAGACGATGACATCGAAGAGTCCGCCCGCTTCTACCAAGAAGACAATGGCGAGATGCACATTCGAAGCGACTTCTTGATCTACGACGACGAGAACCCACGCGGTGTCCGTGTTGCGTTTATTTTGAAACAAGACGACTCTGCAGTTGGCGGCGGTATTTTGTTCTCCATTCACGACGAGGACGTACCCGTTTTCCGCCTGCTGCGCATGCGTGCACGCCGACTGCCCGGCTTGATTGAAGACTCTAAGGATGTATTGCTGGCCTTGTTTGACGCCGACGCCGAATACTCAGCCGACACGCTAGAAGAAATTTACGACCAGCTAGACACCGTCAGCCGCCGTGTGCTATCAGGCGACGTCACCGACGACACCGCAGGCAAAGTGCTGTCCGCCATTGCGAGAGATGAGAACATGTCTGGACGCATTCGCCGCAACGTCATGGACACACGCAGAGCCGTGAGTTTTATGATGCGCGCACGCATGCTCAACGCCGAGCAGTTTGAGGAAGCGCGTCAAATTTTGCGCGACCTCGATTCCTTGGACTCACACACCGCGTTCTTGTTCGACAAAATCAACTTTTTGATGGACGCCACCGTTGGCTTCATCAACATCAACCAAAACAAAATTATAAAAATCTTCTCTGTGGCCAGCGTTGCGCTGCTGCCGCCCACGTTGATTGCCAGCCTGTACGGCATGAACTTTAGATTCATGCCAGAAACGCAATGGAAGTTTGGCTACCCCATGGCCTTGGTCTTGATGGCATGCTCGGCCATCATCCCAATGCTGTATTTCCGTAAGAGAGGGTGGCTGGGCTAGCCAAGCTGTGATCCTTGCTGCACATGAACCACGATTGGGTAACGCACATGCACACAACTGATCGCTTTCCAGCCAAGCGTACTGCCAGGCTGGTTTGTGGATTGTCTGTTGTGTTGACGCTCTTGGCAGGCTGCACACCAGCACAAGTGAAGCAATTGGACCAGGTTGTACCATTGGTGCAGACGCCTGTACAACCAGAAGCCAGCTCTGGCTAGGCAGCACAAGCTGAGCAGTCTTTCCAACACTGGGCCGTGGCCACCGCCAACCCGCTTGCAACCGCTGCTGGCTACCGTGTACTGGCCGACGGCGGCAACGCCATAGATGCAGCCGTGGCTGCACAAATGGTGCTTGGTTTGGTGGAGCCTCAATCCAGTGGCATCGGCGGCGGTGCCTTCCTACTTCACTATGACGGCAACGGTGTCACAGCCTATGATGGGCGAGAAGTCGCCCCCATGGCCGCTGACGAAGGCTTGTTCTTAGACCGCAACGCCAAACCCATGCTTTTTTTTAACGCCGTAGTCGGTGGTCGCGCTGTGGGCGTTCCTGGCGCCGTCAGCATGCTGGAAAAAGCACATGCAGCACAAGGCAAGCTGCCGTGGGCAATGCTGTTTGAATCTGCCATCACTCTTGCGGAACAAGGCTTCTCCGTTGGCACACGCCTGAACAAACTGCTACAAGCCGACGCATACTTGCGCCAAGATCCGCAAGCAGCTGCCTATTTTTACGACAACTCAGGGCAAGCTTGGCCCGTTGGTCACATGCTGAAAAATCCGGAGCTGGCTGGCGTCTTGCGGCTGATTGCCACACAAGGTGCCAAGGGCTTGATGCAAGGCGAAGTCGCCCAAGCCATCGTCAACAAGGTGCAACAACACCCCAGTAACCCGGGACGAATGAGGCTAGACGACTTGGCACAATACCAAGCCATCGCCAGAGCGCCTTTTTGCAGCGACTACAAACGCTTTAGCATATGCGGCATGCCCCCGCCCAGTTCTGGCGCCATCACTGTGGCACAAATATTAGGACTGCTTTCACACACACCGCAAGCCGATGCGTCCACCTTAAACCCTGATTGGTTGCACTACTACATGGAGTCATCGCGGCTGGCCTTTGCCGACAGAGCTCGCTATATTGCTGACCCCGACTTTGTTGAGCCCCCGGTCAACAGCTGGCACAGCTTGGTCGACCCGACCTATTTGAGCGCACGCGCCAAGCTCATGAGCGAGCGGAGCATGGGGACGGCCACCCACGGCAACCCGGGCTCACAAACCGTGCGCTTCGGGGTCATGCCTGACCAACCTGAGTACGGCACCTCGCACATCAGCATCATTGACGGCAATGGCCACGCAGTTGCCATGACCACAACCATTGAAAACGGCTTTGGCTCTCGCCAAATGGTGAAGGGCTTTTTATTGAACAACCAGCTCACTGACTTCAGCTTCGCACCCACAGATGCGGCTGGCTTACCCATAGCCAACCGCGTGCAAGCGGGTAAGCGTCCACGCTCGTCCATGGCGCCAACTTTGGTGTTTGACAAAGACACCGGAGAGTTGCTGCTCAGCGTTGGCTCTCCCGGGGGCTCGCTCATCATTCACTACACCGCCAAAACCTTGGTAGGCATGCTGGACTGGCAACTATCGCCTCAACGAGCCATCAACCTACCCAACTTTGCGAACAACAATGGCACCAGCTTGCTAGAAAAAAACATGTTTGAACAGGCCACTATTGATGCACTGGAGGCCCGTGGACATGTGCTTAGACAAATAGACATGACCAGTGGTTTGCAGGCTGTTGAGCAGCTGCAGCCCAATGCTGGCGGTCCTCGCATACGCGCCGGGGCTGATCCCAGGCGCGAAGGTTTGGTGATGGGTGATTAACTTGTTAGCCGCGCAGCTCGCGGCGCAGCACTTTGCCCACCGGTGTCTTGGGTAGATCTGGCCTAAATTCAATGGTGCGTGGATGCTTGTAGGCCGTCAAATTGGTACGGCAATGGGCGCGCACTTGGTCTTCAGTCAAGCTTGGGTTCTTGCGCACAATGACCAACTTCACGGCCTCGCCAGTTTTGTCATCCGGCTGTCCAACACAGGCGCATTCTAAAACACCATCTAGCATCGAAACCACGTCCTCTATCTCATTGGGATAAACGTTGAAGCCGGAGACCAAAATCATGTCTTTTTTACGGTCAACCACCTTGAAATACCCACGCTCATCTTGCACACCAATGTCACCAGTCTTGAAATAACCGTCTGGCGTCATCGCTTTGGCGGTTTCGTCAGGGCGTTGCCAGTAGCCAGCCATCACTTGTGGGCCTTTGATGGCAATTTCACCAGGCTGGCCTAAAGGCACTTCGTTGCCATCGTCGTCCAAGCACTTCATATAAGTGCTTGGTATTGGCACGCCAATCGTGCCTGAGAACGTTTGGATGGTAGATGGGTTGCAACATGCTGAAGGCGATGTTTCAGACAAGCCATAACCCTCGCAAATTGGACAACCAGTTTTATCAAACCACAGTTTGGCAACACCACTTTGCACGGCTGTACCGCCACCCAGAGACACGCGCAAGTGACTCCAGTCGACTGTATTGAAGTCGGGGTGATTGGCCAAGCCGTTGAACAATGTGCTCACAGCTGGGAAGTTGTGAAAGCGGTGTTTGGACAGCTCTTTCAACACGGCGGGTAAATCACGCGGGTTGGGAATCAAAATAGACTTGCCGCCCATGCGCATGGACAGCATCATGTTGATGGTAAATGCGAAGATGTGATACAGCGGCAAGGCACACACACTGACCACTTGCTCACCGTCAGGCAGACCACGCATGGCAGGCTCGTTCCAAGCGTCTGACTGAATCACGTTGGCCACCACGTTGCGGTGCAACAGCACAGCGCCTTTAGACACGCCCGTTGTGCCGCCGGTGTACTGCAGCACAGCCACATCGTCGCCACCGATGTCTGGGCGCATGAGGTTCATGCGTGCGCCGCGTGACAACGCATCGTTGAAACGCATGGCGTAGGGCAAGTCAAATTCCGGCACCATTTTCTTAACACTGCGCACCACGTAATTAACAATAGCACCTTTAACGGTACCAAGCATGTCGCCCATGGCAGACAGCACCACATGCTTGATGGGCGTGTTGGCAATGCACATTTCCAACGTGGCCGCAAAGTTCTCAATGATGACTATGGCCTTGGCGCCTGAGTCTTTAAGTTGGTGCTCTAGCTCGCGTGCTGTGTACAACGGGTTGACGTTGACCACCACCATACCGGCTCGCAAAATACCCGCAACTGTGACCGGGTAGTTGGGCACGTTGGGCATCATCACCGCGACGCGGTCGCCTTTGACCAAGCCCAAGCTTTGCAGATACGCCCCCATGGCCGTAGAGGCTTTGTCGATTTGGGCAAATGTGACGTCTTTGCCCATAAAGCTAAAGGCAACGCGCGGACCAAAGTCCCGAAAGCTGTTGTCCAACAACTCGACCAGTGACTTGTACTCGTTGGGGTCTATATCGGCGGGTACGCCCTCTGGGTATGCGCTCAACCATGGGCGTTCTGCGGCTTGCTCTGACATGCGGTCTATCTCCGAAATTGTTGTTATAAAACTTGGGGAAAGTAACCGCGCCAGCCAATCTCTTGCGAAGCTACTGACGCGAAACTGACTGCTACTGTAGCAAACCTTTGCCAAGGCTGCGCATAGGAAAACCCGGTGAAACTAAAATGGGGCTAAAGACGTCATCAGGATCAGGCCCAGACCATTCCAACCGGCGTTAACGGCTGATAGTTGCCAGCGCAAACATTTAATGATTAAACCTTTGTCTCACCTCGCTCATTTGTCGACATGAAGAGGGCCATTACTCAAGCGCCTTGGTCATGTCTTCAATCACTTTTTTGGCATCACCAAACACCATCATGGTTTTGTCCATGTAGAACAGCTCATTGTCTAAGCCAGCGTAACCCGCAGCCATTGAGCGTTTGTTGACGATCACCGTTTTGGCCTTGTAGGCCTCCAAAATGGGCATGCCGTAAATGACACTGCCCTTGGTGTGTGCCGCAGGGTTCACCACATCGTTGGCACCCAAAATAATAGCGACATCAGCTTGACCAAACTCACCGTTGATGTCTTCCATTTCATGCACCTGGTCGTAAGGCACTTCGGCCTCAGCCAGCAAGACATTCATATGGCCAGGCATACGGCCTGCCACTGGGTGAATCGCGTACTTCACAGTCACGCCCATTTCAGTGAGCTTGTTAGCCAACTCTTTAACCGAGTGTTGTGCACGTGCCACAGCCAATCCGTAACCAGGCACAATCACCACGGTTTCCGCATTACCTAAAATAAAGGCGGCATCGTCCGCACTGCCGCTCTTTGGAACGCGCTGCTCGGCGCCGCCCACCGCAACGGTGGCCACTTCACCACCGAAGCCACCCAAAATAACGCTGAAGAACGAGCGGTTCATCGCCTTGCACATGATGTAGCTCAGAATTGCGCCCGAGCTGCCCACCAAACTACCCGCAATAATGAGCATGCTGTTGTTCAACGAGAAACCAATGCCCGCAGCCGCCCAACCCGAGTAGCTGTTCAACATGGACACCACCACTGGCATATCAGCACCACCGATGGGAATAATCAGCAGCACACCCAACACGAAGCCCAATGCGGTGACCAACATAAAGTCGGTCGCGCTTTCAGAGTGCCAAAAGCCAAAACAGAAAAACAAAGCAAGCAAACCCAAGGCCAAGTTCAACTGGTGTTGGCCTTTAAACGAGACAGGCGCGCCTTGGAACAAGCGGAATGTGTACTTGCCAGACAGCTTGCCAAATGCGATG
>CALBWZ010000349.1 GCA_937893415.1 uncultured Comamonadaceae bacterium
CCAACGCTGATGATTGCCGAAAAAGCAGCGCGCTGGTTGCTCAAGGCCTAGGGAAAGTCCTGATAGATTCAATGCGTTTGCCTTGTTACATTATTCTCACTAGCAGCGTAGGCACCCAGTGTCCACATTGCTTACGAGGATCGAGGAGACATCTCGCTAATCTGTCCATAGAGACGATCAAACGATAAAGCGCCGGTGAAAGCCGGCGTTTTTTTTGGCTGGTAGTTTGCTAAAAGTGTTTTGGCTTAAGCGCTGTCGTCTTGTTTGCTCCGCCTGATCTACACATCCCCATGGAATTACTCATTGTTACGGCTGCTTCTTTTGTAGCTGGTTTTGTGGACGCCATTGTTGGCGGCGGCGGCTTGGTGCTGGTGCCGGCCATGTTTGCAACGTTCCCCAATGCACACCCTGCCACCTTGTTTGGCGTGAATAAGAGTGCGTCTATGTGGGGTACAGCAGCAGCAGCATGGCAGTTTTCTAGGCGCGTACGACTGCCTTGGGCGTCTCTATTCCCCAGTGTTGTACTTGCTCAGTTGGGGTCTTTTATAGGCGCATGGCTGGTCACTGAGGTGTCGCCTGATCTTTTTCGCAAAGCCTTGCCTGTGGTGTTGTTGGCGGTATTGGTCTATACAGTGGTCAAAAAAGACATGGGCCGCACGCACAGTCCGCGTCACAACGCCGTAACGGAACGCCGCATCATGTGCGCTTTGGGTTTGGTGATCGGTTTTTACGACGGTTTTTTTGGCCCCGGCACGGGCAGTTTTCTTGTGTTTGCGATGGTGCGATGGCTAGGGTTTGACTTTTTGCACGCCAGTGCCAGCGCCAAGGTGCTGAACCTTGCCTCCAACATGGCCGCACTGACGCTGTTCATCAGCACTGGCCACATATGGTGGCATCTGGTTGCTTTTATTGCTGTGGCCAATGTGGCCGGCAGCCTGATTGGGACACGCTTGGCGCTGCGCCATGGCGCAGGCTTCGTGCGCGTGGCCTTTATCGTGGTCGTTGCGTTGCTGATTCTGAAAACAGCGTGGGACGCCTACGTGCTGTGAGCCCACGCTTGTAGCCTGCGCTGCGTGAGGGCTGGGGCTTACTCGGCGGCCGTTGCCGTGGCTTCGCGGGCAGGTTGTGCAGCAAGGGCTGGCACAGCGACACTTGCCGACGGGGCCGTTGCTGCGACTACACCGGCTTTTGATGTGGTTTTATCTGAAGCGGTTGCTTCTGGCGGGTTGTTGGTGGGGTCTGCTACACGCTGCAGCGGCACGTCGCTGGCCAAGCGTTGTTGACCAATAGGGGAGGATGCCAGGCCCTTGCGCGCAGCCGCAATGTCTTCTTCGCTGGGGTACAAGCCCATCAGCAAGTAGTCGAACACCCGTCTGGCAATGGGCGCGGCATGGGCGCTGCCAAAACCAGCGTTTTCAACAATCACGGCCAAGGCCACCTGCGGTGCTTCAGCTGGCGCGAATGCAATGTACAGCGAGTGATCGCGTTGTGCCTCGGCCAGTTTGTCTGCGTCGTACTTGTCTTGCTGACCAATGGAGACGGCTTGCGCGGTGCCGGTCTTGCCGCCGCTGCTGTATGGCGCCCCCGCAAACACAAAGCGCGAGGTGCCTTCAACCGTCACGCCAACCATGGCTTCTTTGATCAAATCGACATGCGACTGGGCAAAGCCAAGATCAACGCCTTTGTTTTGTATGGTCTCTTTGGTGTCTCCACCGTGGGACTCGCGCATAGCGCCTACGACACGCGGCGTGTACTTGACGCCATCATTGGCCAAAGTGGCTGTGGCCGAGGCCAGCTGTAGCATGGTGAAGGTGTTGTAGCCTTGGCCAATGCCCAGCGAGATGGTTTCACCTGCATACCAGCGTTGCTGGTCGCTGCGTTTGTAGGTGTTTCGTTTCCATTGTTGGCTGGGCAACACGCCAGAGACTTCGCCCTGCAAGTCAATGCCTGTTAATTGACCGAAGCCAAATGGCGCCATGAAATCATGAATGGCATCAACGCCCAAGTCGTTGGCCAGCGCGTAGTAGTAGGTGTTGCTGGACTTTACGATGCTGGTGCGCAAATCTACCCGCCCTAAGGCGTCGTCGCCATGGCTGCGAAAGCGGTTGCCACCAAAAATCCAGTAACCTGGGTCATATGTGGTGGCTTGTGGTGTGCGTTTACCCAGCTCTAGCCCGGCCAAGCCCATGAAAGGTTTGTAGGTTGAGCCTGGCGGGTAGCGTCCGCGCATGGCTCGGTTGAGCAGCGGCTTGTCGGTCGAGTCGCTCAAGGCGCGCCAGCTTTCAACGTCGATGCCTTCTACAAACAAGTTGGGATCAAAGTGTGGCATGCTCACAAAGGCTAGCACCTCGCCGTTGCGCGGATCTATGGCAACCAGCGCGCCTCGGCGCGTGCCAAACAGCGATTCGACCATTTGTTGCAACTTGGCATCCACCGTTAAGGTGATGGTTTTGCCTGGTCTGGCCGGGTGGCTGTCTAAAGTGCGAACGGCATGGCCGCTGGCTGAAGTCTCTACGCGGTCGATACCAGTTTGTCCATGCAGCTCGCGCTCGTAACCTTGCTCAACGCCCAACTTGCCAATGTAGTCGGTGCCACGGTAGTTGCCTTTTTTGTCGTCACTCCATTCGGCAATGGTCTCTTTTTCGCGCTGGTTGATACGTCCTATGTAGCCAATGAGGTGGCTGGCGGTGGAGCCCAAGGGGTAGTTTCTAAAAAAGCGAGCGCGAATGTCTGCACCTTTAAAACGCCAGCGCTGTGCAGCAAAGCGCGCCACTTCTTCGTCGCTTAGCAGCGTGCGCAACGGGATCGTTTCAAACGACTTTGT
>CALBWZ010000350.1 GCA_937893415.1 uncultured Comamonadaceae bacterium
TTTCATGGTGGTGATTTAATACTGTGCGTTGGTTCAAGCTGTTGGCAATGCCTGGCGGTTTGCACCAATGTGCCCGCGCAACTCTTGCACAATGGCTGTAAATTCTGGGGTGTAAGTGACGGCTAGGTCGCGTGGGCGAGGTAACTCTATTTTTTTTCTAACGATGAAGCGACCAGGGCTTTTGCTCATGACATAAACGGTATCAGCCAGAAAAACCGATTCGCGTAAATCGTGGGTGACCAAAATGATGTTGAAGCGTTGCTCCTGCCACAGGTCACGCAATATGCACCACAGGTCCTCGCGCGTGAAAGCATCCAAGGCGCCAAATGGCTCGTCCAACAACAACATTTTTGGTTCGTGTATCAAAGCGCGGCAAATGCTGGCACGTTGCTGCATGCCACCAGACAGTTCCCACGGGTATTTGTCTTCATAGCCTTTCAGTCCCACAGTCTCAAGCAGTTTGCGTGCTCTGTCGACGTAAGCGTCTTTGTTGGCTTTGAAGTTGTCGCGGTAGGGCTGCACAATTTCTAGTGGCAGCAACACGTTGTTCAACGTTGTGCGCCAGGGCAACAGCGATGAGGCTTGAAATGCCATGCCGCTTATCTTTAGTGGCCCATTCACCGGTTCGCCGTCTACCAAAATCTTGCCCTTGCTGGGCATTTTTAGACCAGTGGTCAACTTCATAAATGTGGACTTGCCGCAACCAGACGGCCCGACAATTGCCACGAACTCCCCTTTGTTGACCTTGAAGTCGATATCTTCAACCGCGAACTGGTTGTTGGCCAACAACTCGTCGTTGTAGGCAAGCCAGACGTTTTGAAAGTCAACGAAAGCGTTTGACATGATGGCTTGTGTGGGTGAGAGGGAGCAGACACGCGCGTGTTTGGTGCCTCAGTAGATTGAAGAAAATGCTAAAGCAACTGTTGGTGATTGTATCGGCCAGCACACATGCTGACCGAGTTACATTGTCTTAACAGCCGTTGGCATACGCATCATGGTGCTGGCCCTTGGGTTGGGGCACAGACCATTAGGATTTACTTCAATGTTGGCAGCACATTCAACGTGGCGGCACTGGGCAAGTAGCTGCTACTCCACACATCAGCCGCTTTGACGCGAGATTTTGTGTTGAAAGCATCTGAAACTTGAGACGCCATGAGCGACAAGCGCGCTGCGTCAACTTGACCAAAACCTTCAGCATGAGCAGATGGGCTGTTGATCACGGTATCAATAGCCAATTGCAAACGGCGTGTCTCAAGTGTTGCATTGATGATGCCGTCGCGCGCTTTGACTGCCTCAATAGCTGTGGCTGGGTCAGCCATCACATCTTTTGCGCCTTTGGCAAATGCGATTAAAAACGCTTTGACTGCCTCTGGGTTTTCTTCCAACATTTTTGGTGAAGCAATGATGGCATTGCCGTACAGCTTCACGCCGTTGTCTGCGTATGGAAAAATGGTGACCTGATCTGCCGGTACGCCACGCGCTTCAATGTTGAGCAGCGAGGTGAAGGTGAAACCTGTAATGGCATCCACATCACCCCGAACCAACATGGTTTCACGCAATGGCGGATCCATAGACGTCCAAGCTACGTTGTTGATACCGTTGGCTTTTTCAAACAGCGCAAATGCGCGACGGCCTGCATCAAATACGGGGGCACCCAATTTTTTACCAGACAAGTCTGCAGGAGACTTAATGCCAGACTTTTTCAGGGCCATGACCGCTGCAGGCGTGTTGTTGTAGACCATCATGATGGCTACAGGCTTGTTGGGCGCGTCTGGGTTGTTGGCGTGAAACTCCATAAGTGCCGCCAAGTCGGCAAAACCCATGTCGTAAGTGCCAGAGGCAACGCGGGTGACTGCGCCACCTGAGCCGTTGCCTGAGTCCACGGTTACGTCTAAACCTGCATCTTTAAAATAGCCTTTGGCTACGGGCACCAAGAACAATGCCGATGGGCCTTCAAAGCGCCAATCCAATTGAAATTTTATAGGTGTTGCTGCGTTGGCAAAACCAGCTGCAACCAGTGCTACAGCAGCAACAGCAGTTGTCGAAAACAAACGTCTAATCATTGTGAAACTCCAGAGATTGTGAAAAAAGATGGGTATGGTGGTCTTAGCAAGTTCGATGCCACTGACAACATTCTCAATATACTGTCTGCGGGCACTTGTGGTGCGTCCTATTTCGCAGATCTGCCCATTTTGGTGCATCCGTTTAAATTGGTGCATAAGCGGCAATCGCATGGCCCCGCACAGGTGCACTGGCGTTGCGGTGAGTGCTTATTTGGGGCAACTTGCGTTTGCTGGCCTAGCCACTGTCTGTTCAGGCACAATGCCAACTGTGCCGCAACTGG
>CALBWZ010000351.1 GCA_937893415.1 uncultured Comamonadaceae bacterium
GGCCCAGAGTCATCAGGCAAAACAACACTCACCTTGCACGTGGTTGCAGAGATGCAAAAGCTGGGCGGCATTTGCGCCTTCGTCGACGCCGAGCATGCACTTGACGTGCAATACGCCAAATCGTTGGGTATCAACTTAGAAGATATGCTGATCTCGCAGCCAGACACAGGCGAACAAGCTTTGGAAGTGGTGGACAGTTTGGTACGCTCTGCCGCCGTTGACCTGGTCGTCATTGACTCGGTGGCGGCACTCACACCCAAGGCCGAGTTGGAAGGCGACATGGGTGACTCGTTGCCCGGCTTGCAAGCCAGATTGATGAGTCAAGCCCTGCGCAAACTCACAGCCTCCATTAAAAAGGCGAACTGTACGGTCATCTTCATCAACCAGATTCGCATGAAGATTGGTGTGATGTTTGGCAGCCCAGAAACGACCACTGGCGGCAATGCACTGAAGTTTTACGCGTCAGTTCGTTTGGATATTCGTCGCACAGGGTCTATAAAAAAGGGCGATGAACTCATTGGTAACGAGACACGGGTGAAAGTGGTGAAAAACAAAGTTGCTTCACCGTTTAAGACGGCAGAGTTTGACATCATGTTCGGTAAAGGCATTAGCCGAGAGGGCGAAATTATTGACCTGGGCGTGCTCCACAACATAGTGGATAAGTCGGGCGCTTGGTATGCCTACCAAGGTGAAAAGATTGGGCAAGGCCGTGACAATGCACGCGAATTCTTGAAAGAAAACGCCGCACTGGCTCGTGAAATTGAAAACAAGGTACGTGGTGCATTGAATGTGCCACAGCTCAGCGTATCTGTCGCCACGCCAGCGCCAGTCGTCAGCGACGACGAGGTTTAACCAAGCTATAGAGACCATGCCTGCACCAGCCCTGTCATTAAAAGGCCGCGTGCTGCGCTTGCTGACCCAGCGCGAGTACTCCAAGGCCGAACTGGCGCGCAAGTTATGGGCGCTTGAAACCGAAGATGGGGCGCTGGCCCGCGTGCTAGAAGACTTTGAGGCCAAAGGCCTCATCAGTGACCAGCGCGTGGCCAACAGTGTGGTCAATACGAAGGGTAAAAAGTTGGGCGGATTGCGCATCAAGTTTGAGTTGCAAGCCAAGGGCTTGAGCGACGATTTGGTGCGCGAGACGGTATCCCATTTAAAAGACACAGAGATGGCGAGGGCGCAGTCCGTATGGGATAAAAAGTTCGGCGAAGCGCCAGCAGATACCAAGGGCCAAGCCAAGCAAATGCGGTTTTTGGCAACGCGTGGATTTGATGGTGGGGTGGTCAGAGCTGTGGTCCCACATGTGGCGAGCGGCGCGGGCGACGCCAGGCCATCAAGCCATGGCAACGATCAAGACCAACATGGGTATTCGGACACTGACAACGGCAACAGCCAAGGCTTTTTCGATGGCGACGACGATTAGCGTGACGTCGGGTGTCGTGTGGGTGCAATGCAGTCGATAATTGGGGATGACTGCAACCAACAACGCTGCGCAAACAGCCACCTTTGCCTCGCTGGGCTTGAGCCCGGCACAACAAACCAATTTGGCATCCTTGGGCTTTGACGCCTTAACACCCATTCAAGCGGCAACTTTGCCGCTGTCGCTGGCTGGTAGCGATGTGATTGCCCAAGCCAAAACAGGCAGCGGCAAAACAGCCGCATTTGGGTTGGCGCTGTTGCACAACCTCGACCCTAAAAACTTAAACGTACAAACGCTGGTGTTGTGCCCTACGCGTGAGCTGGCAGACCAGGTCTGCGCGGAGCTGCGCCGACTGGCGAGGGCTTTGGACAACGTCAAGGTTTTAACGCTGTGCGGCGGCGTGGCCTTGCGAGGGCAAACTGCCAGTCTTGAGCATGGCGCGCACATTGTTGTGGGTACGCCAGGGCGGGTGCTTGACCATTTGCAGCGCGACAACTTAGACCTAAAAAATATCAACACCTTGGTGCTGGACGAGGCGGACCGCATGTTGGACATGGGCTTTGCGGACGACATTGCCGCAGTGACCAAATACTGCCCTGCGGCGCGTCAAACCTTGCTGTTTTCGGCCACCTATCCGCAGGCCATCGACAGCATGGCCGCGCGTTTTATGCGCAACCCCAAGCGTGTTCAGGTCGACACCGTTCATGAGGCCGTTACGATCGATGAGTGGTTTTATGAGGTGTCTGAAACACAGCGCTTGCACGCCGTGTCAGAGCTGCTAAACCACCACCAGCCAGATTCAACGGTTGCTTTTTGCAACACGCGCGCGCAGTGCAACGACTTGGTAGAGGTATTGCGGGGGCTGGGATTTTCAGCACTCACGCTACACGGAGACTTAGACCAGCGCGACCGCGATCAAGTGTTGGTGCAGTTTTCAAACCGCAGTTGCTCTGTCTTGGTGGCCACAGACGTGGCCGCTCGCGGTCTAGACATTGCCAACCTAAGTGCGGTTATCAACGTCGACACCACGCCAGACCCTGAGGTGTATGTGCACCGCGTAGGCCGCACTGGTCGTGCCGGCGCGACTGGCAAGGCATTGAGTTTGGTGAGCATGCCTGAGATGGGCCGTGTGGCCCGCATTGAAGAGCAAACAGGACGTTCAGCCCGCTGGCAAGACTTGGGCAAGCTCAGCACTGGCAATATGGTGTTTCAAGCGCCCATGCGCACCTTGCAAATTGCAGGCGGGCGCAAAGAAAAAATCCGTGCTGGGGATATTTTAGGTGCGCTGACTGGTGAGGCAGGCTTCGATAAAGCGCAGATTGGCAAAATTGCCTTGGGCGAATTTTCGACCTACGTGGCGATAGACAAGGTAGTGGCACAGCGGGCCTGCGACAAACTCAATGAGGGTCGCATCAAGGGTAAAAAAGTAAAGGTTAGGCTGTTAGACAACTGAGCCCAATGCTGGGTTACCAACTCAAGTTACACGACCGATTTACCCAGCGCCTCACCTGCCATCGGCAACTACCAGCCAAACATCAGTCCCAGATTCTGAACTGCTGCGCCGCTGGCACCCTTGCCCAAATTGTCCAAGCGGGCAACCAGCAGCGTGTGTCCGTTGGCGTCGTGACCAAACACATGCAGCTCCAAGTTATTGGTGTTGGCAAGCGCGGTGGCGTCTAAGTTGGCTGGGTTGCTGCCGCCATCAATGACATGCACAAACTCAGACCCAGCGTAGTGAGAACGCAACACCTTGAGCACTGCAGCTGTCCCGCCTGCGTGGTTGAGGTGTGTATGGTGCAAAGGGAGCTGTACCAACATGCCTTGTGCAAAGTTGCCAACGCTGGGCACAAACAAAGGCGCTGTTTGCAGGCCGCTCCAGTGCATGATTTCAGACAAATGCTTGTGCTGTAAGCCAAGGCCATACAGCTGAAACAATGGTGCGCGAGCGGCTTCGTAGGCTTCAATCATGGCCCGCCCGCCGCCGCTGTAGCCGCTCACGCTGGGCAAGCAGACCTGTGCACTGGGCGCGATAAGTTCGCTGTCAACCAGTGGGCGCAGCATGGCGATAGCGCCTGTGGCGTAGCAGCCAGGGTTGGCCACCCGGTTGGCCTGCTTAATAAGTTGTGGTTGCGCATTGCACAGTTCAGCGAAGCCATAGACCCAGCCATCACTCACGCGGTGCGCGGTCGATGCGTCAAGGATGCGAGGTGCATGGACATTGCGCGCAACCAGCTCGTCCACCAACGCCACGGTCTCACGTGCGGCATCGTCATGCAGGCATAAAACCACGGCATCAGCTTGGGCCAGCAGCGCTTGCTTGGCGATCGGGTTTTTGCGCTGCTCGGCATCGATACTCAGCAAGTTGACATGGTTAAGGCCTTGCAAACGCTCGCGTATTTGTAAGCCTGTGGTGCCAGCCTCGCCATCTATGAAAATATTCGTCATAACTTATATGTAAGGTTTTATGGGCGTTGGGATAGCAATATTAATCCAGCCCAGTCTCAAAGGTGATGTTTGTCAGCTGTAAAAATAGAATGGTGCGATGCAACATGATACAGTTCACGTTTGTTTTTTCCCCCGTGCGCCAAGTTTAGAAACAGGCTCGGTATGGAGTTGCGTGGGAACGGTTGCATCACACTTTGAGAGTCCTGACATGAAGATTCACGAGTATCAAGGCAAGGAAATCTTGCGTCAGTTCGGCGTGCCCACACCCAAGGGCATTGTCGCTTTTACCGTGCAAGAGGCTGTTGAAGCCGCACAGAAATTGGGCGGCCCAGTATGGGTTGTAAAGGCCCAGATTCACGCTGGCGGGCGCGGCAAAGGCGGCGGCGTTAAAGTGGCCAAGTCTATTGACGACGTCAAGGCCTTGGCGGGTGAAATACTGGGTATGCAACTCAAGACCCATCAGACAGGACCCGAGGGTCAAAAAGTTCGCCGCCTCTACATAGAAGACGGCGCTGACATCCATCAAGAGTATTACGTCTCAATCGTGACAGACCGCGCGACGCAAAAGCTGGCATTCATTGCCTCTAGCGAAGGTGGCATGGACATTGAGGAAGTGGCCAGCAGCACGCCCGAAAAAATCATCACGACGTTTATTGACCCGCTCACAGGCTTAGACGCTGAGCAGGCAAAGAAAATTGCCGATGCGATTGGTATGCCAGCGGACTCCACCGCGCAAGCCGTGGATATTTTCCAAAAGCTCTACAAGTGCTACATGGACACTGACGCGTCATTGGTGGAAATTAACCCACTGAACCGCGACAGCAAAGGCGTTGTCATGGCGTTAGATGCCAAGTTCAACTTTGATGCCAATGCGCTGTACCGCCACCCCGAAGTGGTGGCTTACCGCGATTTGGACGAGGAAGACGCAGCCGAAGTTGAAGCCTCTAAATTTGACTTGGCCTACATCAGCCTAGACGGCAACATTGGCTGTTTGGTCAACGGCGCAGGGTTGGCCATGGCGACCATGGACACCATCAAGTTGTTTGGCGCAGAGCCAGCCAATTTCTTGGACGTTGGCGGCGGTGCGACACCTGAGAAAGTGACTGAAGCCTTCAAAATTATGTTGAAGAACCCCAAGGTCAAGGCCATTTTGGTCAATATCTTTGGTGGCATCATGCGCTGCGACACCATCGCAACAGGCGTGATTACAGCTTGTAAGGCGGTCGACTTAAGCGTGCCATTGGTGGTCCGCATGAAAGGCACCAACGAGGTCTTGGGCAAGCAAATGTTGGCCGACTCTGGTTTGCCAATCATCAGCGCCGACTCGATGGCTGAAGCTGCCGAGAAAATTGTGGCCGCTGTGAACGCAGCCTAAGCCAGAAAGAGAATAAGGAACAAGCATGTCTATCCTCATTAACAAAAACACCAAGGTTATTACCCAAGGTATCACCGGTAAAACGGGCCAGTTTCACACTGAAAAGTGTCAAGAGTACGCAAACGGTAAAAACTGTTTCGTGGCAGGCGTCAACCCTAAAAAAGCTGGCGAGTCAATTTTTAACATCCCAATTTTTGGCACTGTTAAAGAAGCTGCCAGCAACACAGGCGCAACGGTGTCTGTCATCTACGTGCCGCCAGCCGGCGCTGCAGCTGCTATTTGGGAAGCGGTTGAGGCAGAGCTTGACTTGGCTATCTGTATCACCGAAGGCATTCCAGTGCGCGACATGTTGGAGCTGCGCAACCGCATGGCGGCCAAGGAAGCCGCAGGCGGCAAGAAGACCTTGCTGTTAGGCCCTAACTGCCCTGGTCTCATCACACCCGATGAAATTAAAATCGGCATCATGCCAGGCCACATTCATAAAAAGGGTCGCATTGGCGTGGTCTCACGCTCTGGCACGTTGACCTACGAAGCGGTGGGCCAGTTGACTGAGCTGGGCTTGGGTCAATCCAGTGCCGTGGGCATTGGTGGCGATCCTATCAACGGCTTGAAGCACATCGATGTCATGCGCATGTTCAACGACGACCCGGACACCGACGCGGTCATCATGATTGGCGAAATCGGCGGGCCAGACGAGGCGGAAGCCGCGCGTTGGTGCAAAGACAACATGACCAAGCCGATCGTGGGCTTTATCGCAGGCGTCACGGCGCCAGCCGGCAAGCGCATGGGCCACGCAGGCGCATTGATTTCTGGTGGTGATGACACGGCAGAAGCCAAGCTCGCCATCATGGAAGCTTGCGGTTTTACCGTGACACGCAACCCTTCTGAAATGGGCAAACTGCTCAAGGCACTGCTGTAAAGCTCAAAGCCTGTTGGTAGGGGTACGATGGCAACGCAGCAGTGCGTTGCCATTTTTTTTCGCCCCAACAGCGTGGCCAATACCCAATACCCAATACCCAATACCCAATACCCAATACCCAATACCCAATACCCTTGACGCCGAAGTGGCTCACAGGCATGCCATGCCTCAACCCGCTGATGGCTGTGGGTGACAGCAGGCATGCCCAGCTGTATGCTATCTGCTACCAGCGTTTGAGCCAAGGCGGCAGCGATATAGCGCCCGTTGATCTACCGACTGAGCCGTATCCGCAAGAATGGCGGGCGTGGCCAACGCGCTGCACACACAACAAACACATACCAATTCAGGTAGCAATAGGCTGGGAGGCTTACATGATCACTTCATCACATACACGTTTGCAAGCGCAGCGAGGATTTACGCTCATTGAGTTGATGGTGGTGGTGGCCGTCATTGGGGTGTTGGCGGCAGT
>CALBWZ010000352.1 GCA_937893415.1 uncultured Comamonadaceae bacterium
GGCAAACACTTCCCGGCCATGACCATGGTTGTCGTCGCTGGCTTGGTGGAGGACCGGGCTTTACTGGAGATTGAAGCAACCGCTGTCAAGCGCTAAAGCGCGCTGGGTGCCAGCCCGCTTCACGCCACGACCTCACAGCGCTGTTACCCAGCTGCTTTTTTAGCGGCTGTTTTTTTGGCTGCAGCACTTTTCACAGTGGCTTTTTTAGCAGGTGCTTTTTTAGCTGCCGCCTTTTTTGCCGGTGGCTTTTTGGCTGCTGCCACTGTCTTTGCTGCGGCCGTTGTCTTGGCTGCCGCCTTTTTAGCCGGTGCACCAGAAGCTGTTTTGCGAGGCGGGAATTTGGATACGCGCGGCTCAAACTCAAACGCCACCTTGCCTTCTTCAGCGTTCCAAGCCAGGAAGGCTTTGAAAGCACGGCGTGTGCGCATAGAAACAAACTTATCCAGCAAATCGGTTTTACCAGTGGCCAACAGCTTTTGCATTTGCTCAGCGTCAACAGGCTGCTGCAGAATTATTTTGCCACTTTTGAACTTGCACGTTGGCGTGGGTTGCTCGGAGGTCGGCACAGCCTTGTTACAGGCGTACACGCTGACGTGGTCAAATACACCGCCGCCGCAGCTTGGGCATTGTCCCAACGCCGTTTGAGCTGAAAAGTCCACTATCTCGCCGCTGTCGTCGTCACCCTTGTTGCCAAAGTCAAACTCCAACTTCCAGTTGTTGTCTTCTTCACTGAAGTTCAATGCCAACTCTGCCGTAAAGGGCCAGCCGGCTTTGGAGCGAAAGCCTTCCAAGGGACCGATGCGTTTGTCGCGCACGAACTGCTCCACCTCGGCCACCTCAAAGGTACGACCAGCTGGCAGCTTGGTCATAGAGAAGCCACAACCGTCACCACCTGATGCGCCCACGCAGGTGTAGCGGCGGTAGTTTTCTTTCACCACGCCTGCGCAGTTCGGACATGGCGTAACCAACGTGGCGTAGTCGCCAGGAATAGTGTCCTTGTCGTACTCTTTGGCTTTTTTAACCATGCGCTCAGTCATGGCTGCGATCTCAGCCATAAAGGTTTCGCGCTTCAGCAGGCCTTGCTCCATCTGCGACAGCTTGTACTCCCAGTCACCAGTCAGCTGCGCTTTAGACAGCTCGTCGACACCCAAGCCGCGCAACAGCGTCATGAGCTGGAAGGATTTGGCCGTGGGTATCAACTCGCGGCCTTCGCGCAGCATGTATTTCTCGCGTATGAGACCCTCAATGATGCTGGAGCGTGTGGCGGGTGTGCCCAAGCCTTTTTCACGCATGGCTTCACGCAGCTCTTCATCCTCAATGGCCTTACCGGCACCTTCCATAGCGGACAGCAATGTGGCCTCAGAGTAGCGCGCAGGCGGTCGGGTTTTCAGCGCTTTGGGGTTCACCTCTATGGTGCGGATCTGCTCACCCTGGACCACGGCGACCAAGCTAGGCCCCTCTTTGTCATCGTCGTCTTGCGCTTCTTTGCCGTATATGGCTTGCCAACCTGCGCTCACCAAGACCTTGCCTTCGGTCTTGAACTGCTGGTTGGCTGCGGTGGTAATGCGTGTGGTGACTAAAAATTCAGCTGGCGGGAAAAACACCGCCATGAAGCGTCTAACCACCAAATCGTAAATTTTTTGCTCGGCTTCAGACAAACCGCTGGGCGCTTGCAGTGTTGGAATAATGGCGAAGTGGTCACTCACTTTTTTGTTGTCAAAAACGCGCGGTAACTTTTTTACGTAATCTTTGGCCATTGCAACTCTGGCGTGTGGTGCCAAGTGCGTCATGCCGCTGTCGGCCAGCATGGCGAACGTCTCTTTGACCGTGGGCACGTAGTCTTCAGGCAGGTAGCGTGAATCGGTACGTGGATAGGTCAAGGCCTTGTGGCGCTCGTACAGGCTCTGGGCAATTTGCAAGGTGGTTTTGGCAGAGTAGCCAAACTTACCATTGGCTTCCCGCTGCAACGTGGTCAAGTCAAACAGACCAGGACTTGATTTCTTAGACGGTGCCGATGTTTCTGACACGCTGGCAGGTTGGCCGCGCACGGCGTTGGCAATGCTTGTCGCTCTGGCTTCATCCCAAACACGGTCGGCTTTTTGCTCCCCATCTTTGGCCTCGCCATCAATGGTCGCGGGCTTTTTCCAATTCGGATCAAACCACTTGCCGGCGTATTCACCAGCCTGCGCGCCAAAGTTGGCGTGTATTTCCCAGTACGGGCGGCTGACAAACTTTCGAATGTGCTCTTCACGCTCCACCACCACTGACAGCGTAGGGGTTTGCACGCGCCCAACGGTGGTTAAGAAGAAGCCACCGTCACGTGAATTGAATGCAGTCATGGCGCGTGTGCCATTGATGCCCACCAACCAGTCGGCCTCGGACCGGCAACGCGCGGCATCTGCCAAGGGCAGCATTTGTTCGTTGGTGCGCAAATGCTCAAAGCCGTCGCGTATGGCTTGCGGCGTCATAGATTGCAGCCATAAGCGGCGCACGCCTTTGGCCAGCGGTTTTTTCTCACTTGCATATTGTTCGATTAATCGAAAAATCAACTCGCCCTCTCGGCCTGCATCGCAGGCGTTGATGAGGTCACCCACATCCTTGCGCTTGGCCAACTTCACCACCGCATTCAAACGCGACTTGGTTTTATCAATCGGCTTTAAATCGAAATGCGGCGGCAGCACAGGCAGGTTGGCAAAGCTCCACTTGCCGCGCTTGACCTCGTAAGCCTCTGGTGCGGCAATTTCAACCAAATGGCCTACAGCAGAGGTGATGATGTACTGCTCGTTCTCAAACGAGTCATCCAGTTTCTCGAATTTACCCGCGCTAGACGTGAGTGCGGCAGCGATGTCGCGGGCAACTGAAGGCTTCTCGGCAATGACCAATGTTTTCATCTGTCTACAATCCAATGGGTGGCGTTTGAATACGCCCATGCGGCCATGCACATGCACAGCCACTTATTTAAACCTTACCAAAAATTTTTAGGCTACCTCAACTGTGTCTACAACAAAGCCTCGTGCACCTGCTGCAATGGTTAAAGCAGCCAAGCTATTTAAACAGCGTATTGAAGCACGCAATTCACCTGTTCATGGTAAAGGCGTGTTTGCATTGGTTGATTTAGCCGCAAAAGACACCTTGGTGGAGTATGTTGGCGAGATTATCGACTGGACAGAGGCTTTGGACAGGCACCCCCACGATCCTGAACAGCCCAACCACACGTTTTACTTTCATATCGACGAGACACGTGTCATTGATGCCAACGTTGACGGCAACCGCTCACGCTGGATCAACCACAGTTGCGACCCCAACTGCGAAGCCAATGAGCGTGCAGGGCGCGTGTTTATTAAAACTTTGCGTCCAATCGCCGCAGGCGACGAGCTGTTTTATGACTATGGTCTGGTCATTGATGAGCCTTACACGCCTGCGTTAAAGGCCGACTACCCATGCTGGTGCGGCGCAGCGCAGTGCCGGGCCACGCTGCTGTCACCCAAAGAAGATGGCAGCAGCCACGACAACTTAGAAAAAACACCTGCTAAGAAAAAAATCAAAAATCCCACGCGGTCAACACGCCGTTCGGCCAGTCGGTAGTCATGGGAAACCCGCCTGTTGACGCCATGATGCGCGCACTGAACCAAGGCGCAGAGGACATCTGGCTGCGCACTCACCAACAATGGCCGGACATCAACATTGACGTCGTGGCGCACATTGGCTCAACGAATACAGCCCTGATGGACGTTGCACGCGCAGGCCAACTCACGCACATACGCGTCATGCTTGCGGCCGAGCAAACCCAAGGTAGGGGGCGTTTGGGCAAGCCGTGGATCACACGGGTTGGCGATGCGCTGACTTTTTCAATCGCGCTGCCGTGGCCCGCATCGCTGCCACTGGC
Organism: uncultured Comamonadaceae bacterium; assembly: GCA_937893415.1. Lineage (GTDB taxonomy): Bacteria > Pseudomonadota > Gammaproteobacteria > Burkholderiales > Burkholderiaceae_C > RS62. The sequence continues at coordinate 3,887 of CALBWZ010000352.1, forward strand.
AGGCATGTCACTGGCCACAGGTGTGGCCATTACGCGCGCCCTTGAGGCTACGCCACACACCGACACGGCCCGATTTATTCCTCGCATCAAATGGCCTAACGACATTTGGGTCAACGACCAAAAGCTTGCTGGTATTTTGGTGGAGGTTTGCGGTCAAGCGCGACAACGCTGCGTGGTGATTGGCGTCGGCGTCAATCTATACCCGCCCGCTGGTGTGCTCAGTCACAGCGGCGTAGCACCTACGGGATTGGCCAATTACATGGGCGACGGTGTGGCGCCAGATGCCAGCGCCGTGGTGAGCAACTGCGTGGTGCAACTGCTCAACATGCTGCGTCAATTTAAAGGCAATGGGTTTGAGACATTTGCCGCTGCATTTGATGCGCTGGATGCGTTGAAAGGGCGGGCGCTGCACTTGTCAGATGGCAGCCAAGGCACCGCACTTGGTGTGGACTCCGAAGGGGGCTTGCGCTTACAAAGCGCGTCGGGTGCGGTACAAACAATCATCAGTCAGGAAGTGAGTGTGCGGCCATGCGTGTCACCGTAATTGCCTTGTTGCTAGCGGCCAATGCGCTGCTATGGTCTTGGGGGCAGGACCACTTTGCCACGCTTGGTTGGCCTTCGCCCAACGACAACAACCCAGCAGCTGATGCAGACCTTAACGAGGTCTTTGCCGACGTTGCATCTTCAGACAGATTGTCAGAGACCACTTTAAATCCAACGCCAGAGATGCCCACAAGATTGAATGATGGTCTACGCCACGGTGTGCAACAGGGCAACTTTGTCCCATTGCCCCATGCTGACACACCGGCAAGCCCTGAATCAACAACGATTGAGACCACCATATCGACCAGCATTACTGAGCAGAACAGCGCCAAGCGCACGCCACATGTCACGGGCCAAGTGGCCGCTAAGGACGCAGAAACCGCCGCGACACCCGTTGACACGCAACCGGCCCCTTCTGCAACTGACACAGCTGCACGTTCTGAGGTCATTGCCTCCGCCATCACAGCAGCCAAGTCTGACCAGACTTTGATTGGCAACAACACGTCCATGGGCAACGGGGCCGCTTTCAAGGGCCAAACCAGCGTTGTTTGCTGGCGAGTTCGCACCTGGCCGTTAGAGAGGCAAGAGCAATTGCAACGCGCCCTGCTTGCCAAGCCCACCGACGTGGTTTGGCGCATTGTCCCCCACGAACTGCCTGAGCGTTGGTTGGCCATGATGCCTGCTGGCAATACCAACCTGGCGCAACGCATTGCATTGCTTACTAACAATTCAATAGATTTCCGCATCAGCAAGCAACCTTTACCCCCAGGCTTGATCGTTGGTACTTTTAAGTTTCGCGAAGGCGCCGCTGACATTGTGGCAAAGCTCAAAGGACTCGGCATTCCGGTTGAAGTGGTGCAAGAACGCCCCGCCACGCCCGTGTGGGAACTCCGCATATTTGCCGACCAACGCGCGACAGTCGATGCGCTGCTAGAGCGCGTTAAAGACCTGCCTCGGTACGCGGATTCACCGCTGCGGGTCAGCACATGCGCCAACTGAACGCACTGACCATATGCACATCCCAAGCTTTCTTGAGTCCCTTAAACCACTGGTGCGCGAGGCCGGCAACCGCATCATGGCGGTATACGCCATGGACTTGCAAGGCAACTCAAAAGCCGACGGTAGCCCTGTCACGCTGGCCGACCAAGCCGCAGAGTCGGTGATTTTGGAGGGCCTGCAACACCTTGCACCCACCATCGCTGTGGTTTCAGAAGAGAACGCCGCCAGTCATTGCTTAGCGGCTTCCAGCCAGTTCATCTTGGTAGATCCACTGGATGGCACCAAAGAGTTTTTAAAACGCGACGGCAAAGGCGCATTTACCGTCAATATCGCACTCATCCGTGACGCCGTACCCATTGCGGGCATTGTCTATGCCCCGGCACTGGACAGACTGTTTACTGGCGCCTTGGGTTATGGCGCGCATGAAGAATGCGCTGGTGTCAAACTGGCCATTCAAGCCAGAGCGCCCACCCTAGGCCGTGTGCTGGCTGTGGCCAGCGAGTCTCATCGCGATGCGCAAACCAACGCTTGGTTGGCTCAACACAACATTGCACACATCACGTCTATTGGCTCGTCACTGAAGTTTTGTTTGCTGGCTGCTGGCGAGGCCGATGTTTATCCGCGTTTTAGCCCCACTATGGAATGGGACACCGCAGCAGGTGACGCTGTGTTGCGGGGCGCTGGTGGGCTTGTGACCTTCACGACTGGCGAGGCCTACACCTACGGCAAAGCCAATTACAAGAACGTCCCATTTGTGGCCTACGGTATGCCTGCCAACCCCGTCATGGCTGCGCCACAGTAGACCGTCATGGCTGCAAAACCCGCCAGAAAGCACCTGTTTTTGGCTGCATAGGACTTGTCATAAACCTTACTTTTTATGTGCTTTTTTGAATCAAGTGGTGCGCAAAACCATAGCCAGAGCGGCTGATGGACGGCACCACAGCCGAGGTCATTCGCGCTGTTACAACTGCATTGGTTGGTGTGTACCTGCTGTCTGGCTGCGTCATAGGGTGGTTTCTCAAGGCCACTGTTGGGCCGCTTTTACGCGTCGTGCTGCTGTTTGCGGCTCTGTCCATGATTGAAGGTGGACTGGTCAGCGACGTGGCGGGGATCAGCTTGGTGCTACTGGTTCTCTGTGGTCAAAAAATAGAACAAAAGAAGCTAACCGCAACTTAAAGCCCGCTGCGCAGCAGCAGGCCACCCACTCAACCCGCCGTGTACACGGCGGGTTTTTTCTAGCAGACGTTGAAGACCAGCACCTCGTTGCATGAGAGATTTGCCCATCAACTATCGTCTAAATCGATTGTTTTAATTGGAAATAGCCATTTTACAAATGGCTCTTAATGCCCCACTATTAAATTCCACCATTTAAATAAGGAGAAATTTCATGAACAACGACACACCGCAAGCCGCAACATGCCCATTCGGACATGGCCCCGCCGCTGCATCCAACCACCAATCGAACCGCGACTGGTGGCCAAACCAATTGAACTTGGCCATCTTGCACCAGCACCAACCATCGTCCAACCCAATGGACCCAGACTTCGACTACGCCAAGGCGTTTAATGAGCTGGATTTTGCTGCATTGAAAGCTGATGTGGCTGCCATGATGACGCAGTCGCAAGACTGGTGGCCTGCTGACTATGGTCACTACGGCGGCTTGTTCATTCGCCTTGCGTGGCACGCTGCTGGCACCTACCGCACGGCCGACGGACGCGGCGGCGCCAGCTCTGGCAACCAACGCTTTGCGCCCATCAACAGCTGGCCTGACAACGGCAACCTAGACAAAGCACGCCGCTTGCTGTGGCCCATCAAACAACGCTATGGCAACGCGATTTCGTGGGCCGATTTATTCATTTTGGCTGGCAATATAGCCATGGAAACCATGGGCTTCAAAACCTTTGGCTTTGGCGGTGGACGCGTCGATATTTGGGCACCAGAAGAAGACGTTTACTGGGGCAATGAAAAAGAGTGGCTGGCCACCAGCGACCAAGCAGACAGCCGCTACAGCGGTGAACGTGAGCTTGAAAGCCCATTGGCTGCTGTACAAATGGGCCTCATCTATGTGAACCCACAAGGCCCAGACGGGGTACCCGATCCGCTAGCATCAGGCAACGATGTGCGCGAGACATTCGCCCGCATGGCGATGGATGACTATGAGACTGTGGCCTTGGTCGCTGGTGGTCACACATTTGGCAAAATGCACGGCGCTGGGGACCCCACCCTGGTCGGTCCAGAGCCAGAAGGCGCACCCATTGAACAAATGGGCTTGGGATGGAAAAACAAGCATGGCACAGGCCACGGCGGAGACACCACCACCAGTGGCTTTGAAGGTGCTTGGAAGCCAAACCCCACACAATGGGACATGGGCTACTTCAAGGTGCTGTTCAAGTACGAATGGGAGCAAGTGACGAGCCCAGCCGGCGCCATTCAATGGCGTGCCAAAGATGTGGCCCCAGAGGACATGATTGTGGATGCCCACGATGCGAGCAAACAGCACCCACCGCACATGACCACAGCCGACTTGTCGCTGCGTCAAGACCCTGCCTACGAGAAGATCTCACGCCACTTTATGGCCAACCCCGATGAGTTTGCGCACGCTTACGCCTTGGCTTGGTTCAAGTTGACCCACCGTGACTTGGGCCCTAAAGCCTTGTACCTAGGCCCTGAAGTGCCAGCTGAGGATTTGGTATGGCAAGACCCAGTGCCTGCCTTGGACCACCCTGTGGTGGATGCACAAGACATTGCCGCCCTGAAAGCCAAGCTGCTCGCCAGCGGCTTGTCGACCAGCGAGTTGGTGGCCACTGCGTGGGCATCTGCGTCTACATACCGTGGCTCTGACAAACGCGGGGGCAGCAACGGCGCACGTATTCGCTTGGCACCGCAAAAGGATTGGGATGCCAACCAGCCTGCGCAGTTGTCCAAAGTGCTGGCTACATTGCAAACCATTCAGGCGGCTTTCAACGCGCAAGCCACAGGAGGCAAACACATCTCAATGGCCGATGTGATTGTGCTGGCAGGCTCGGCAGCGGTTGAGGCAGCCATCAAGGCAACAGGCCTTGAACTGTCAGTGCCGTTCACACCGGGACGCACCGATGCCACGCAAGCGCAAACCGATGTGGCTTCTTTTGACGTGCTAGAGCCTCAAAGCGATGGCTTCAGAAACTACCAAAAGAAAGCCTTCAACGTGTCTGCCGAACAACTGCTCATAGACAAGGCCCAGCTGCTCACGCTGAGTGCGCCAGAAATGACCGTGCTGATCGGGGGCTTACGCGTACTGGGTGCCAATGTGGGCGGCGCGGCACACGGTGTATTCACCAAACATGTAGGCCAGTTGAGCAATGACTTCTTTGTCAACTTGGTGGACATGCGCAATGAGTGGGCGCCGACTGCACAGGGCAATGATTTGTTTGAGGCGCGTGAGCGCAAGACCGGCGTGCTGCGTTGGTCGGCAACGCGCACAGACTTGGTGTTTGGGTCTAACTCTCAGCTGCGGGCCATCGCTGAGGTGTATGCCCAACATGACAACCACGTGAAGTTCGCAAAAGACTTCGCTGCAGCGTGGCACAAGGTCATGAACCTAGGCTTTGTGGCATAACCAGCTAGGCCAAAAAAAAACCGGCTCCAGTTGTCACACTGGGCCGGTTTTTTTGTGAGCGCTAGCGAAGCGGTATGGCCACTGCTCTCTTTACTTAGACGCTGCAACGCGCGCCATCTCCAAACATTTGTTGGAGTAACCCCACTCGTTGTCGTACCAAGCCACCACTTTGACAAAGGTACTGTCCAGTGCAATGCCAGCTTCGGCATCAAACACAGAGGTGCACACTTCGCCGCGGAAGTCGGTGGCCACTACTTTGTCTTCTGTATAGCCCAACACGCCTTTCATGGCGCCCAAGCTTGCAGCTTTCATGGCGGCACAGATTTCTTCGTAGCTAGCAGGGTTGTTCAATTCAACCGTCAAGTCAATGACTGACACGTCAGAGGTTGGCACGCGAAACGACATACCTGTCAGCTTTTTATTCAGCTCTGGAATAACCTTGCCCACGGCCTTGGCCGCACCAGTGCTGGATGGGATGATGTTTTCTAAAATACCGCGGCCACCACGCCAGTCTTTGTTGCTAGGGCCATCGACTGTTTTTTGAGTGGCAGTGGTGGCATGCACTGTGGTCATCAGGCCGCGTTTTATACCCCACGTGTCGTTCAATACTTTGGCTACAGGTGCCAAACAGTTGGTGGTACATGAGGCATTGGAGATGATGGCCTCGCCGGCATAGCTCTCGTGGTTCACACCGAAGACAAACATAGGCGTGTCGTCTTTAGACGGGGCACTTAATATGACTTTTTTAGCGCCTGCAGCCAAGTGCTTCTCAGCCGTTTCTTTGGTCAGAAATAAACCAGTGGCTTCTACAACAATGTCGGCGCCCACTTCATCCCACTTCAAGTTGGATGGGTCACGTTCTGCCGTCAAGCGGATTCTCTTACCGTTAACAACCAGTGTGTTGCCATCAACAGCGATGTCGCCTTTGAAGCGGCCGTGCACGCTGTCGTACTGCAACATGTAGGCCAAATAATCAGGCTCTAGCAAGTCGTTGATCGCTACGATTTCAATGTCGTCAAAGTTTTGAACGGCGGCGCGAAACACCATGCGGCCAATGCGGCCAAATCCATTGATACCTAGTTTGATGGTCATAGAAATATCTCCAATAAAACTGTAAAAAAATCCAAATCAACACACCAGCGAGGCAGGCCACAGTCATGCGGCTCGCCTTGCCGATTTTTAGGCTTGTTGCAACACCTTGTGCACGGTGTCGGCTACGTTCTTAGGCGTGAAGCCAAAATACTCGAACAACATGGGTGCTGGCGCTGACTCACCAAAGGTGTCTAGGCCCACAACGGCAGCACATCCATACTTCCACCAGCCGTCGCTGCTACCCATTTCCACAGCAATACGCGGCACGCCTTTGGGCAATACAGACACTTTGTAAGCGTTGTCTTGACGGTCAAACGTGGTGGTGCTGGGCATAGAAACCACGCTCGCAGCAATGCCGCGAGCGGCCAACTCAACCTGTGCTTTCAAAGCCAGTTGCACTTCCGAGCCTGTGGCAATGATGACGGCTTGCGCACGCTTTTTCATACCCACTTCACTGGGCTCAGCCAGCACGTAAGCACCTTTGCTGATGCGGTCTAAATCCGTCTTAGGCGCGTAGGGCAAGCCTTGGCGCGACAACAACAGGGCTGTTGGTCTGTCTTTGTTTTGTAAAGCTGTGGCCCACGCCACTGCGCTCTCAGCTGTATCACCTGGACGCCACACGTCTAAATTAGGAATCAGACGCAACGAAGCGGCATGCTCAACCGACTGGTGCGTCGGGCCATCCTCGCCCAAGCCAATGGAGTCGTGTGTGAATACGTGGATGACGCGCAGCTTCATCAGCGCGGCCATGCGAATGGCATTGCGGCTGTAGTCGCTAAAGGTTAAGAAGGTGCCACCATAGGGGATAAAGCCGCCGTGCAGTGCCACGCCATTCATGATGGCGGCCATGCCGAATTCACGCACACCGTAGTTGATGTGCCGCCCAGTGTGCACGTCGCCGTTGTCATCAACCGTGGCCACCACATCGCCAGCGGCATCCATGCGCAAGTTCGGTGTGCAAGATGTGTTGGTAAGATTTGAGCCTGTCAGGTCGGCAGAGCCACCCAGCATTTCTGGCAAGGCAGCAGTGAAGAATTCCAACGCAATTTGGGAGGCCTTACGCGAGGCAACAGTTTCAGCCTTGGTGTGTGCCGACACCACAGCATCAAACGCTGTCTGTTGAAAGCCTTTGGGCAGGTCGCCCTTCATACGGCGCACAAACTCTAAGGCCAGCTTAGGGTGTGCGGTCTTGTAGGCTTTAAACAGTTCGCGCCAATCGGCTTGCATGGCCTTGCCTTGGGCGGCTGCAGCCCAGTCGGCATAGACGTCTTTAGGAATGTGGAATGGCTCAGCACGCCAGCCCAAGGCCTCACGTGTCAAGGCAATTTCTTCAGCACCCAGTGGTTCGCCGTGGGCCTTGGCTGTATTGGCACGGTTTGGTGAGCCTTTGCCAATAGCCGTTGTACACACAATAAGTGTGGGTTTATCGGCACTGGTTTTAGCGGTGGCAATGGCGCGGTCAACCGCTTCAACATCATGGCCATCAACAGGGCCAATCACGCTCCAACCATAGGCCTTGAAACGTGCCGGTGTGTCGTCAACAAACCATGGGTCAACTTGGCCATCAATCGATATGCCGTTGGAGTCGTACAAGGCAACCAGCTTGTTCAGCTTCCACGCGCCGGCTAAAGCGCAAGCTTCGTGGCTGATGCCCTCCATCAAGCAGCCGTCGCCCAAGAAGGTGTAAGTGTGGTGGTCAACCACCGCAAAGCCATCGCGGTTGAATTGCTTGGCCATTAGCTTTTCAGCCAGTGCCATGCCGACTGCGTTGCTGATACCCTGGCCCAACGGGCCAGTGGTGGTTTCAATGCCAGGAGTGATGCCCACTTCCGGATGGCCAGGCGTCTTGCTGTGTA
>CALBWZ010000353.1 GCA_937893415.1 uncultured Comamonadaceae bacterium
CTTCGCCCATTTTGGGATCAAGCACTTATTACCGCCGGTAATTTTACTGCTGAGCGCGCTGAGCAAACTGTGGCTGCAGGTGAGGCCGACGCCATTGCCTTTGGCCGTTATTTCATCTCCAACCCCGATTTGCCACAGCGCATTAAAAACGGCGTTCCTTTTACGCCATATGACAGACCTACCTTTTACGGCGGTGGCACCGAGGGGTATACCAACTACGCTGCTTTTGGCGGATAGTTTTAAAAGATTTCTCATGTCCAAAAACTCGCCTTCGAACGCCAACGATATCAATGGGGTAGATCTTTTATTGATTCTTTTTGTGACGGTTTCATGGGGATTGAATTACCCCATTATGAAGTTTGTGGTCACCAGCTATCCGCCGCTGACGTTTCGCGCATTTACTTTCACAATTGGGTTCGCTTTGCTCGGGGCTGTCGCTTGGTACCAGGGTAAGTCCCTGCGCGTGCCTATAGGTGAGCGCTGGTTGGCCTTTAAGTTAGGCGTGCCCAATATGGTCCTTTGGCATGTTGGACTGATTTATGGCGTGACATTGTTGAATTCGGGCCGTGTCGCCATTGTTGGCTACACCATGCCAGTCTGGGCGCTGTTGGCGAGCGTAGTGATGTTTGGTAACCAACTTACTACTCGGGGTGTATTGGGTGTCATTTGCTCTCTATCGGCCACCTTTTTATTGGCACGTGATGAGATGTCGACCTTTGCAGGCCAACCTGTGGGGTTGTTGTGCACGCTCTTCGCAGCCATTGCTTGGGGCATTGGCAATGCGATGTTGAAGAACTGCAACATCAGTATCTCTAGTTTGTCTTTAACATTTTGGATGCTTTTATTGGCAGCTGTTTGCTTTACAGGTCTTGCTCTTGTGATCGAGTTTGAGCGTTGGCAGTGGCCTACACTTTTGCAGTTTCTCGGTATCTTGTATGCGGGCGTCATAACCCTTGCGATGAGTTATGTGGCGTGGTTCCGAGTTGCAAGAAAATTAACGCCAGTTACAAGCGGGTTGTCTTTGATGATGGTACCAATGGTGGGTTTACTGAGTGGGCATGTGCTGTTGAGCGAGGCAGTCGGTACAGCAGATGTATTGGCGTTGGTTCTGATATTGACTGCTATCGCGATCGTGTTGTTTCCAAGCCGCGCCATGCAGGCCAGGCTGTGAATGCACAGTCTCCATCAGCAGTTCGCCTGTCAAGTGTCCTACACAATCTTTCCCATAGCTGTTAAATTTTAGAAGTCTGTCATTTTGAAGAGGCAATGGTTTTGCAACTGTGTCACCCGTTTGAGTCGCATAGTTGCTCTTGGCGCAGTTCATCACTGCAATGTTGATCTCACTCATGGGGTGTTGGCGTGACTTCCAACATCGTTACAACTCGAAGGGTGGCTAAGGACATATTTTTAACCTCAACC
>CALBWZ010000354.1 GCA_937893415.1 uncultured Comamonadaceae bacterium
GTCAATGGCAACACCCGCTTTGCCCACGTCACCAGTGACGCGAGGGTGGTCGCTGTCGTAACCTCTGTGCGTGGCTAGGTCAAAGGCCACACTGACGCCTTGACCACCTGCAGCCAACGCTTTTTTGTAGAAGGCGTTGGACTCTGAAGCTGTAGAAAACCCTGCATATTGGCGAATGGTCCACGGTCTCACTGCGTACATGGTGGCCTGCGGGCCGCGGATAAACGGGGCAAAACCAGGCAAGGTATTGACATGGGGTAAATGCGCAACGTCTGCTGCTGTGTACAGCGGCTTCACCGCAATACCTTCAGGGGTATGCCATGTCAAACTCTCTAGCGGTTTGCCTTTGAGTGACTGTGCCGCGGCGGCTTGCCAGTCGTCTAAGGAAACGGTTTTAAATTCTGGGGCTGTAGATATGTGCTTGGTCATGGTGGCAATGCTGATTCAACTGGTATTATTCTATATGATTCATAATTATTGATGCAAAATTAAGTTTACTACAAGCTCTGTGACCATCCCGTCTGTTGCCCTCATGAGCGACTAGAGACCAACACCTCTGGCCTAAGCTCACTTGGTTTTTACTTTTACTCACACCAGCTAGCACCTGCGCCTACATGTCATCTCTTGCTTTGAAACAACGTGCTCTGTACCTTGACGTGGCAGAGCTGATGCGGCAGCGCATTTACAACCGCGGGTTAGCACCTGGCGAGTGGATTGACGAGTTGCGCATAGCCGAAGAACTAGGCATCAGCCGCACGCCCCTTCGAGAAGCGCTTAAAGTACTGGCCAGCGAAGGCTTGGTCACCATGAAAGTACGCCGTGGCGCTTATGTAACGGAGGTATCTTCACAAGACTTGCGCCAAGTGTACGAACTGCTCTCGCTGCTGGAGAGCGACGCAGCCGCCGTCTTGGCCTGCAGCGTTGATGCCGTTGGCAAGACCCAACTCAAGGCTCTGCACCAAACGCTGATCAAGGCCGCCAACAACACAGATAAGTTTTTTGAGGTGAATGAACAGTTTCACATGCGAGTGCTTGAACTCGCCAACAACCGCTGGCGAATCCAGGTGGTGAATGACCTGCGCAAGGTGATGAAGGTCAACCGCCAAACGTCTTTGCTCAAGTCGGGGCGGATTCAAGCCTCGCTGCAAGAGCATCAGGCTGTTGTAGATGCCATATGCAGCAACGACGCAGCAGCCGCTGGTGCCGCTATGCGGGCGCACTTTGACAATGGGCTGGCAGCTGCGCAATAGTGCCGTTGCGACTGCTGAGCCAGATGCCCAAGAATCTAAAATGGCTAAAAAAACTTTAACAAGTGTTGGTGCGACATTTCTAAACCAGGCGATCAGACCTGCAAAGCTAATCGTTTACAAGTTAATTGTGCCGTTAAAGATCAGCGGTTAAACCCGCCTTGTTGTCAGCTTCCCAACGCGCCTTTTTGGCATCCCAATCAGGGTCTTCGTACACCCTGGCGCTGTCGTAGCTGGACTTGGGTTGTAAGTCAGGCGATAGGGCTTCGCGGCCATCGAATACAAAACAATCACCCGTGTAGTGGGCACCGCCTACCTCTTCAAAGTACTTGAGAATGCCGCCCTCTAGCTGAAGCACATTGTCCAGTCCCATCTCGCGCATCAAAATAGCACCCTTTTCGCAGCGAATACCACCAGTGCAAAAGCTCACTACGGTCTTGTCTTGCAACTCGGCCCTGTGTTGGGCCAAGGCCGTTGGGAACTCTGTAAATTTGGTGATGCGCCAATCAATTGCATGATTGAATGTGCCGTAATCTACTTCAAAAGCATTGCGCGTATCCAACATGACCACGGACCTACCGCTGTCATCATGACCTTGGTCTAGCCAACGCTTCAACGTTGCAGGGTCAACACCAGGCGCTCGTCCAGATGCCGGATGAATAGCCGGGTGGTTCATGCGTATGATTTCATTTTTGAGCTTTACCAAAAACCGCCTAAAGGGCTGTTTATCGCTCCAGCTTTCTTTCCATAACAGATCCGCAAAACGAGCGTCTGTTTGAAGATCGGTCAAAAAAGTACGCAGCAAGTCAGCGCCGCCTGCCAAAAACATGTTGATGCCTTCTGGCGACAACAAAATCGTGCCGCGCAGCTGTGCCTGCTCTGCTCGGTCATTGAGGAGGTCGCGCAGGCCTTCCCTGTCGACAATATCAACGAACTTGTATGAGGCAATATTGAGTATTTGTTTCACGGTGTTCATTTTAAGGCGTAAAAGGACACACTTTTAAAGTGCTAGCCGTGGCTTCAGAGTGCTTTAAGCCATGTCAAAAGAAACGCAACAAGTAGCCACATTAATGGCTATAAACAGCTAACCAACGTTTGCCAAGCTTGCACTGGCCTGATCAGGCGCCTGCATACCGACAAACGCTTGGGCCATGGACCACACCTCTCGAGGTGGCAATGGCTTTAGCTTGTGGTTACTCCACACTTGACGCCAATAGCGCGAGCCGCGCAAGCCGTGGCGAAGGCCGAGCATGTGTCTGGCGATGGCATACCAAGGACACCCGTCCTCTGCCGCAGCCTGTTCCATGTAATCGACCATTGCCAGCTCGACCTCTTCTCTGGTCAAGGTGGTGGCAGCCTCACCAAAAAATGTATGATCCCACTCGGTCAGCAGCCAAGGGTTGTAATAAGCTTCACGCCCGAGCATCACCCCATCAACATGCTGTAACTGGCTGTGCATGTGCTCACCCGTGGTAATGCCGCCATTGATGGCAATGGTCAAATTCGGGAAGTCTTGCTTTAGCTTGGCCACCAACTCGTAGCGCAGCGGCGGCACTTCGCGGTTTTGCTTGGGCGACAAGCCTTGCAACCAAGCATTGCGCGCATGCACGATAAACACCTCGCAGCCAGCTTCGGCGACTGTCCCTACAAAATCACGCACAAACTCATAACTGTCTTCGGTATCAATGCCAATACGGTGCTTCACAGTGACAGGCACGTCAACCACATCGACCATGGCCTTCACGCAATCAGCAACCAATACGGGCGTCGCCATTAGGCATGCGCCAAACGCACCGCGCTGCACCCTGTCGCTTGGGCATCCACAATTAAGATTGATTTCGTTGTAGCCCCAATCTTGACCCAGCTTGGCTGCCACGGCTAAATCACCGGGGGTGCTGCCACCCAGTTGCAAAGCAACGGGATGTTCTTGACCGTTGAAGCGCAAATGTCGACCCACATCGCCATGGGTGAGCGCGCCAGTGGTGACCATCTCTGTGTACAGCAATGTGTGCTGTGACAACAAGCGGTGAAAGAAACGACAGTGCCTGTCTGTCCAGTCCATCATGGGCGCGACGGAAACACGCCACGGGCTGTATTTGTGCTGGGTGTGTATGGTGCGCTTGGGCAT
>CALBWZ010000355.1 GCA_937893415.1 uncultured Comamonadaceae bacterium
TGCGCCCGTGTCGGTATCGCTGACAAATTGGTTGACGTCCACATCCGGTGCATGTATTAGGTTATTGTTGTCTTGTGCCATAGTGCTCTTTGCTAAAGTCTGCCTCCCTATCGACAAAAAAGCCCCACACAGTGGAGCTTTTTTTCGACATCAGTTCAATGTTCGCCTAGGCGATTTACATCCAACCTTTTTCTTTGTAGTACTTCACAGCACCTGAATGCAATGGCGCTGACAAACCATTTTTAATCATGTCTTCTGGCTTGAGGTGCGCAAACGCTGGGTGCAACTTCTTGAAGCTGTCGAAGTTATCAAACACGCCCTTAACCAAAGCGTAAACCACTTCGTCTGACACATTGGCTGACGTCACAAATGTAGCCAACACGCCGTAGGTAGGCACTGGTGTGTCTTGACCTGCATACAAACCACCTGGAATTTCAACCTTGGCGTAGAAGCTGTTCTCTGAGGCCAATTTGTCAATAGCAGGACCTGTTAGAGGTACCAATTTGGCGCCACAGGTTGTGATGGGGTCTTGAATATTGGCGGAAGGATGACCAACGCCGTAAAAGAAACCATCAATCTTGTTGTCACACAACGCTGCGCCATGCTCGTCGGCCTTCAACTCAGATGCGACCGCGAAGTCGGCGTTGCTCATGCCCATGGTGGACAGCAACTGCTCCATAGAGGCACGTGTACCTGAACCTGGGTTGCCGACGTTGAAGCGTTTGCCTTTGAAATCTTCAAACTTGGTGATGTTGGATTCTTTGCGGGCCAACACAGTGAAGGGCTCGGGGTGAATAGAGAAGACAGCGCGCAACTCTTTGAAAGGGCCGTCTTTTTCAAACACCTTGCTGCCTTTGGCTGCGTGGTACTGCCAGTCAGACTGGGCAACACCAAAGTCCAATTCGCCAGCGCGAATGGTGTTGATGTTGAACACCGAGCCACCAGTGGACTCAACTGAACAACGTAAACCGTGCGTGGCACGGTCTTTGTTGACCAGGCGTCAAATAGCGCCGCCGGCAGCGTAGTAAACGCCTGTAACACCACCGGTGCCAATGGTCATGAAGCGCTGCTCTGCAGCTTGTGCGCCAGGTGCCAGTACAGCGAAGCTTGCTGCTGCAATGGCCAAATGCGCCATGCTTTTCTGAATTGCTGATTTCATTAACTTACTCCTCTTTATACAAAAAAGAATTGCCTTTTTTATGACTTGTCATCAAAAAATTTGCAATCCCAAACTTTAGGGTAGCACGGCATGCTACGG
>CALBWZ010000356.1 GCA_937893415.1 uncultured Comamonadaceae bacterium
CACCCGCTTGGCCTTGGTCCAGCAATTTGCGGAACATCTCCACGCCGGTACAGGTTGTCTTGACCGTGTCTTTGATACCCACGATCTCAATCTCTTCACCCACCTTGACGATGCCGCGCTCTACGCGTCCGGTCACCACCGTGCCACGGCCAGAGATGGAGAACACGTCTTCCACAGGCATCAGGAAAGCGCCATCCACTGCGCGCTCGGGCAGGGGGATGTAGCTGTCCAAAGCTTCGGCCAATTTGAAAATAGCTTCTTCGCCCAATGGGCCTTTGTCGCCTTCCAAGGCCAGCTTGGCTGAGCCGTGGATGATGGGGGTAGTGTCACCAGGGAAATCGTACTTGTCGAGCAACTCGCGAACTTCCATCTCGACCAATTCGAGCAGTTCAGCGTCGTCAACCATGTCGCACTTGTTCAAGAACACGATGATGTAAGGCACGCCCACTTGGCGGGCTAACAAAATGTGTTCACGCGTTTGAGGCATGGGGCCGTCAGCGGCCGAACACACCAAAATCGCGCCGTCCATTTGGGCCGCGCCCGTGATCATGTTCTTCACATAGTCAGCGTGTCCAGGGCAGTCCACGTGTGCGTAGTGACGGTTCGCTGTCTCGTACTCCACGTGGGCTGTATTGATCGTGATGCCGCGCGCCTTCTCTTCAGGTGCTGCGTCAATTTGGTCGTAGGCCTTGGCCTCACCACCAAACTTCGCCGACAAAATCGTCGTGATCGCCGCCGTCAGCGTCGTCTTGCCATGGTCAACGTGGCCAATCGTGCCAACGTTCACGTGCGGTTTGGTCCGCTCAAACTTGCCTTTTGCCATTTTTAAATCTCCAAAGAACAGGCCCGTGTACAGGTTTTACGTCTGCACGATGCTGCTGGTTCGCCCCGCACGGGTGACAGGGTGGCGCATCGTCGCAGACACTTCGAATCAGAGGTGACAAAGCAAACCGCAAGCGGTTTGATGTGTACCCAGGTTATTACTTAGACCTTGCCGCAACGATCGCTTCTGCGACGTTACGAGGGGCTTCGGTGTAGTGCTTGAATTCCATGGAATAGGTGGCACGGCCCTGCGACATAGATCGCAATGTGGTGGAGTACCCAAACATCTCTGACAGTGGCACTTCTGCCTTGATGGCTTTGCCGCCACCGACCATGTCTTCCATGCCTTGCACCATGCCGCGGCGTGAAGATAAATCGCCCATCACGTTACCAGCGTAGTCTTCGGGTGTTTCTACTTCAACGGCCATCATGGGTT
>CALBWZ010000357.1 GCA_937893415.1 uncultured Comamonadaceae bacterium
CGTCGTCGTACTCTTCGTCAAAATCTTCTTCAGCAACGTAGTCGTCGTTTTCGTTGGCATCGGCAAAGCCGTCGACCACAGTGGAGATAACCACTTTGCCTTCGCGAATCTCTTCAACCATTGCAAAGATAGCGGCAATGGTTGCAGGTGATTCGGAAATGGACTCGACCATATCGGTCAGTCCTTGCTCAATGCGCTTGGCAATTTCAATTTCACCTTCACGCGTCAGCAACTCAACAGTGCCCATTTCGCGCATGTACATGCGTACAGGATCAGTGGTGCGGCCAAACTCGCTGTCTACGGTCGACAAAGCGGCTTCGGCCTCTTCTTCGGCTTCTTCTTCAGTCGCAGCTGCACCGCTTGTGTTGTTGAGCAGCAGGGTTTCTGCATCAGGTGTTTGTTCGTACACAGACACGCCCATGTCGGACAGCAGCGACACAACGACTTCAAGCGTTTCTTGGTTGACCAACTTGTCGGGCAGGTGGTCGTTGATTTCGCCGTGCGTCAGATAGCCAGCGGTTTTACCCATTTTAATAAGCGCCTTGAGATTTGCACGGCGGCTGAGTGTTTCTTCCTCCGACAAGTCTTCAGTCTCTAGGCCAAATTCTTTCATCAAGGCACGCTCTTTGGCCTTGCTGATCTTCATGCGTAGGGGTTTTACTTTTTCGACTGGTTTGTCGCTGGTGGTCTCATCAACAGCTTCAGGCTCACCTGCTAAGTCGTCTTCAAGGTCGCTCAGGTCAATGTCATCGTCGTCGTTGTTTCTTCCACCGGCTTTGGCTGCTTTGTTCTTGGCTGCTGTTTTCTTAGCTGCGGCAGGCTTTTTAGCCGCGGCAACTTTGACGGCTGGTTTGGCAACAGCGCTGGCGATAACTGCTTTTTTAGCAGGTGTAGCTTTGGCTGTTGCGGTTTTGGCCGGGGCAACTTTGTCTGGTGTGGCTTTTGTAGCTACGGGTTTGGTCACTGAGGTTGCTTTCTTGATCGCCGGTTTTACAGCGGGTTTTGGTGCGCTAGAAGCGACAGTTTTTGTCGGTTTTTTCACGAGAAGTTTAGGCGTTGCTGTTGTAGCAGGCGCTTTCTTAGCAACTGGTTTTTTACTGGCTGGCATCTCAATCCCTCTGTAAACAATCGAACATACAGCCGGGTCGTCGGTACAGACTAAACCAGGCTGACATTGGCGGAATGTGTGGATAAGTTGCCGACATCAGCCGGCAACACAAGCGTCATTGAGTCGGCAAGACAGCCTCACCACACCACTAGGTGGGGCAAGACAATGGCAACTCAAGGCAGCTGGGCAAACTGTTTGGGCGAACATTTGGTATGCAGCCCTTGCGGATAAGAGTTGGCGAGGCGCTGTGCCCATACATATCGTTGCGACATGCCGCCGTGGTCCGGAGGTGCTGCTGTCGCGTTTGCTTCAGCAATGTGGATTATACCCATATTTACCAACCCACCCCTTCTGCAAAGGTTCTTCAGCCAGTTCTCCTCGCACTGCGTTTATAACTTTCTACAATCAAGGTATGTCTGAAATGCCTACCCATCAAGCTGCCGTCTCTCCCTTGCTCAAAGACCTTAACCCAGAACAAATGGCGGCTGTAAGTTTGCCGCCTGTACATGCCTTGATTTTGGCTGGTGCGGGCTCTGGTAAAACACGGGTGCTGACCACCCGCATTGCTTGGTTGTTGCAAACTGGTCAAATCACGCCTGGTGGCTTGCTGGCGGTTACGTTTACCAACAAGGCTGCCAAAGAGATGATGACCCGCTTGGGTGCCATGCTGCCAGTCAATGTGCGCGGCATGTGGATTGGGACCTTTCACGGTCTGTGTAACCGGTTGCTGCGTGCACATCACAAGCTGGTTAATTTGCCGCAAACATTTCAAATTCTAGACACCCAAGACCAGTTATCGGCTGTGAAGCGCTTGTGTAAGCAATACAAAGTAGACGATGAGCGCTTCCCACCGAAGCAATTGGTTCGCTTCATTGCTGGCGCCAAAGAAGATGGCATGCGACCCAGTGATATCCAGGTTCGTGATGACGACACCCGGAAAAAAGTGGAGCTCTATGAGCTGTACGAGGCACAATGTCAGCGCGAAGGGGTGGTGGATTTTGGTGAACTTATTTTGCGCAGCTACGAATTGTTGCGTGACAACCCATTGGTTGCGCAGCACTATCAGCGCCGTTTCCGACATATTTTGGTTGACGAGTTTCAAGACACCAACCGCTTGCAATACGAGTGGCTCAAGTTGCTGGCAGGCGGTGGAAATGCCATGCTGGCTGTAGGCGATGATGACCAAAGCATTTACGCTTTTAGGGGCGCCCGCGTAGGCAATATGGCCGATTTTGTGCGCGAGTTTGATGTCAAGCATCACATTAAGTTGGAACACAACTACCGCAGTTGTAGCAATATTTTGGACACGGCCAATGCGCTGATCAGCAACAACACGTCAAGGTTGGGCAAAAACCTGCGCACTGAAGCTGGTGCGGGTGAATTGGTGCGGGTCAAGGAAGCACCTAGCGACTACGCTGAGGCGGACTGGTTGATGGAGGAAATCAAGCACCTGGTGCGAGAAGGTGTCCCGCGCCAAGAGATAGCGATTTTGTACCGCAGCAATGCACAAAGTCGGGTGATTGAAACCGGTTTGTTTAACAACAGCATTCCTTACCGGGTTTATGGTGGTTTGAGGTTTTTTGAGCGCGCAGAAATTAAACATGCCTTGGCGTACTTAAGGCTGTTGGAAAACACGCGCGATGACACCAGTTTTTTGCGCGTGGTTAATTTCCCCCCACGTGGCATTGGTGCGCGCAGCATTGAGCAGCTGCAAGACGCTGCGCGCTCACACCAATGTGCACTGGCCGATGCGGTAGATGCTGTGGGGGGTAAAGCCGGCACCAATTTGCGTGCCTTTGTCGCCAAGATTGACGTGATGCGCGAGCAAACCGTTGGCAAAACGCTGCGCGAAATTATTGAATTGGTGCTGGATATGAGCAGCTTGCTCACCCACTATGAAACCGAGCGTGAAGGCGAAGACCGTCTTGAGAACTTGGGAGAATTGGTCAACGCCGCTGAGAGCTTTGTCACGCAAGAAGGCTTTGGCAAAGAGGCTGTGGCCATGCCTATTGACGAAGTAGCCGGCACTGTTGAGCCATTGAGTTCAGAGCTAAGGGCGCAGCTTGGCTTGCAAGCTGACACGGGCGAGGTGTTGTCTCCATTGGCAGCCTTCCTGACACACGCGGCCTTAGAGGCAGGCGACAACCAGGCGCAAGCGGGGACAGAAGCTGTGCAGCTGATGACTGTGCACGCGTCTAAGGGTTTGGAATTTGACGTGGTATTTATCACGGGTCTGGAAGAGGGGTTGTTCCCCAATGAGCGCGCTTTGACGGATCTAGATGGCGTCGAAGAGGAGCGCCGCTTGATGTATGTGGCTATTACCCGTGGGCGCAAACGTCTGTACTTAAGCCACTCGCAAACCCGCATGCTTCACGGCCAAACCCGGTACAACATCCGCAGCCGTTTCTTTGATGAATTGCCTGAAAACACCCTTAAGTGGCTGTCACCACCCACAGGCAGCTTTGCCAGCCCTATGGTTGCCAATAGTCAAAAAGCTTGGAACAGTGGTTTTCACAAAGCAGGGCGTTACGCCGGCCAGCAAGTATCACCGGCTTGGTCGCCTGCGTGGCATGGTGACACCAGTGCTGAGTCAGCCAAGGCATTGCAGCCCAGCGACCGAGGCGACAAGGCCCAGGGTATCCGTGCAGGCGTGACTGTGTTTCACAACAAGTTTGGAGAGGGCAAGGTGTTGGCCATTGAGGGCCAGGGTGACGATGCGCGTGCGCAAGTTAACTTCACGAGGCACGGTACCAAGTGGCTGGCCTTGTCGGTGGCCAAACTAACTGTGGTGTAGCGCGTTAAAAAGCGCGGTTTATAACTTGGTATCT
>CALBWZ010000358.1 GCA_937893415.1 uncultured Comamonadaceae bacterium
TCGCTGGATGGCTCAAACAATCGGTTTTCAACCAGTGTGGACTCGATGTTGGCGTTTGGGGTTTCGGACATAGACGGTCTCCTAGCAAATTGTGCGAACGACAGCTTTCACGCTATTCGTAATATTCTGTACTATGATGCGGCGCTCTTACGAGCCACTTACACAAAATGTACACATTTCCTAAGCCGCCTCGGACCCTACAATCAATACAGTCATTTTTGCGAGGAATCACATGTCCAACACTGCCCAAACCAATACCATCAAGCGCGACGATCTGATTGAGTCTGTTGCCGCTGCCTTGCAGTACATCAGCTACTACCACCCTGCAGATTACATTGCCCACTTGTCCCGTGCCTACGAGCAAGAACAATCCGCTGCAGCTAAAGACGCCATGGCGCAAATTCTCACCAACAGCTACATGAGCGCAACCGGCAAGCGCCCCATCTGCCAAGACACTGGCATTGTGAATGTGTTTTTAAAAATTGGCATGGATGTGCGGTTTGATGGTTTTAATGGTGACTTGGAGGGCGCCGTCAACGAGGGCGTGCGCCGTGGCTATACATTTGCTGACAACCGTTTGCGCGCCAGTGTCGTTGCGGACCCGCACTTCGCCCGCAACAACACCAACGACAACACACCGGCAGTCATCAACGTTCAAATAGTGCCTGGCAACAAACTGGATGTCACTGTAGCGGCCAAGGGCGGGGGGAGCGAAGGAAAATCCAAGTTCACAGTGCTCAACCCCAGCGACTCGTTGGTGGACTGGGTCATCAAAACCGTGCCACTGATGGGCGCTGGCTGGTGCCCGCCAGGCATGCTGGGCATTGGTGTCGGCGGCACAGCCGAGAAAGCCATGTTGATGGCCAAAGAGTCTCTGATGGAAGATCTGGACATGTATGCGCTACAAACCAAGTCGTCTAAAGGCATGGCGCTCACACCAACAGAGGAGCTGCGTTTGGAATTGTTTGAAAAAGTCAACGCCTTGGGCATTGGCGCGCAAGGCTTGGGGGGCTTGACCACCGTACTGGACGTGAAAATCAACATGTACCCCACACACGCCGCTGGCAAGCCTGTGGCTATGATTCCCAACTGCGCCGCCACACGCCACGCCCATTTCGTGATGGACGGCTCGGGCCCGGTTTACCTCACGCCACCAGACTTAGACACTTGGCCCAAAGTCAATTGGGTACCAGACGCGGCTAAAAGCCAGCGTGTGGACTTGAACAACCTCAGCAAAGCGCAAGTTGCTGCTTGGAAACCAGGCCAAACCTTGCTGCTCAACGGCAAAATGCTGACTGGGCGTGACGCGGCCCACAAGCGCATTCAAGACATGTTAGCCAAAGGCGAGCCATTGCCTGTGGACTTTACCAACCGCATCATTTACTACGTTGGCCCAGTTGACCCTGTCGGCGACGAAGCAGTAGGCCCTGCTGGCCCAACCACCGCCACGCGCATGGACAAATTCACCGAGATGATGCTGGCACAAACTGGCCTCATTGCCATGGTGGGTAAAGCCGAGCGTGGCCCGGATGCCATCAAGTCAATTAAAAAACATCAAAGCGCCTACCTAATGGCCGTTGGCGGTGCGGCCTACTTGGTATCCAAAGCCATCAAGCACGCCAAAGTGGTGGGGTTTGAGGACTTGGGCATGGAAGCCATTTACGAATTTGATGTGGTGGACATGCCGGTCACCGTGGCCGTCGACGCCGGTGGCACAAGCGTACATAACACAGGCCCAGCCGAATGGCAACAACGCATTGCCACTGGCGAATTCAAAAATATTCCCGTTAAAGCAGGGTAATGTCCGCCCGGTCTACCAACAAGCGCATGTGTAGCAGGCCCAAGCCAACCGCCTATGCGATGTGCCAGGGCCCGAGACCTTGTTCTTTTCTACTTGTTCGATGACCGATTTATTGATGCTGCTGGGCCGCGGCATGGCCTCTGGCCACATTGAGGGGTTTAAGCGCGACAAGGCCCGCCACAAACAACAGTGCTGTTGCCCCAATAGCCACGCGCTGGTTGCCATCTAATGCCCAGGTAATAAGACCGTACATCACAGGCCCCACGATGGCGGCCAAACGGGTGGCCAACGACCACAAGCCATAAAACTCCCCCAATTGCTTGGGCGGCGCAAACAGGCCCGCCATGGCCCTGCCACACGACTGGCTAGAGCCCATACACACACCAGCCAAGCCAGCAGCCCACCAAAAGCTGGCCTTGTCTGTGGACAGCGCCGCCACAATACACGTGATGGTCCAACCGACCAAAGTAATGGCCAGCGTGCGCTTGTGACCCATGATGTCTTGCAAGTAACCAAAGCAAAAAGCGCCCACCATGGCCGCAATATTCAACACAAAAATGAGTGCCATGGTCTCTGATGGCAAGAAACCAATCACTTGCTCCGCATAAATAGCGGCCAAGGTAATCGTGACGGCTACGCCCGCTTGGTACAACACGGTGCACAGCAGCAGCCATTTAAAGTCGATGAAGTCTTGAGCTTGAGCCCAGGTCCGCTTGAGCTGCGCCAAGGAAGCCTTCAAGCCCCCTTGCTGTGTGGTCTGTATGTGGGGTTGAGCGCGCTCTTTCAGCAGCGCAAACGTGACCATTGCAGCCAGCCCGTAAACGCCTGCCGTAATCAGCATGGTCACGGGCACAAAGCTAGCCGCAGCCTCACCTTTGGCCTGCGCTTGCAACACGTAGACCAAACACAAACCCAGCGTGGTCATGCCCCCGGCATACCCCAAACTCCAGCCCCAACCACTCACACGCCCCATGCCTTTGGCGCTCGCCAGCTCTGGCAAAAAAGCATAGGACGTTGACTCGCCCAAGCTATAGGCTGTATTGGCCACCACCACCACCACACAAGCCAACACCAAGTCACCAGGCTGCACCAGTGCAAGCGCGCAAGTGCTCACCAGACACAGCGCCGTCACCACCATCAGTAATTTCTTTTTGGCACCTCGACCATCAGCCCAAGCACCCA
>CALBWZ010000359.1 GCA_937893415.1 uncultured Comamonadaceae bacterium
GTGCAGCAAGTGCCAGTGGTCTGTTAGGTACATTGCCCTGAGTCATTGTTGTGCTCACTATTTAATCGCCTCAAATATAAGTCTTGATTTATATCAAGCTTGAATTACACAAAATTTCAAACAGTTTTAAACGCTGAACCGTGAAAAACATATTCGCTATGGGCATTTACATGCCCCGCAGCGCCAAACGCATTTCTTGGGCTACCAACGGCCGCCACTCTGCACGCACATGACGACCAAAACACAAGCGCATATCGCTGGCGGTCAGCTCAATCAAGTTGGACTTGTCTTCCAACGGCTCTACGCGAACAGAGGCGCGAGGAAACCGCATTTTTTCAAGCTTGCCAGCTGTCTCTACTTGGACAACCAACCAATCACCGTCAAGAATTGCGCTCTCGCCGTCCGTAGCGTGCCTAGCGTAAACCACAAATGAAATGGCCAACACCAGCACCTCTATGACTGCAAACGGCAGTACCAACACCGCACCTTGGAACCAAAAGAAAATTGCCACAGCAAATGACACCGCACTCAACATGGCAAACACTTGCAGCAACTGTGCTGGCTTGATTGAACAATTGCGCTTAAACGTCCAACCGATATGCCCATCCACTGGACGCGCAAAACGAAATGAACGAGAAGACGATGGTTGCAACTCTTGACCTCAACAAGTGGGCTATGCGCCTTCAATACAGAGAACACAAGCTCGGTGAATAGGACTCATTAAGAGTACCCCCATTTTCCGACTTCTTTAATTGTAACGTGGTGTAAACCCTATTAAACCCTATGACCAGGAGAAAACCGACCAACCGTTCCCAACAGACAGAGCCAGACCCACCCTTACACTTTTGACTTACGCAACATGTGTTGCATATCTTCCAAGGAAACATGGGTCTGGGGGGACATTTTGGCTTTGGGCTCAGGGCGGAGCGCATGACCATAAATGATTTCAATACTCAGTGTGAAATTGCCTTGGTCATCACGCGGTAAGTGTGCTTGCAGGGCAGCAAGCAGTTGGGCATTCCAGCCACGGCCCTTGCAATGTGGCGTGCGGGCCACACTCAAATTGCGTCCACATTCGCGCAAGTCAGCCACCAACTTGTCGAGGCTGGTGTAAGTAACCGTAAGCGTTTCCATATCCATGACCGGCTCGGCAAAGCCACATTGAACCAGCATGTCGCCCCAGTCATGCATGTCGGTGAACAGATGCGTTGGCTGCGCCCAACCCATTTGTGCATACACATGGCGCAGCTCGCGCAGGGTATCTGGACCCAAGGCCGAGAACATCAGCATGCCATTCACACGCAGCATGCCCAACCACTGCTGCAACAACAGCACAGGCTGTGCTTGTAGGTGCAACACCATATTGGCCCAGACCATGTCAAGCGGCTGGTCTGTAGCTTGCCAATGCACATCTGAGCCGCGCAGCTTGGCCCAAACTGCTAAAAGCCAAGATGCTTGTGGCTGTGTTGCTTCCAAACTCCCGCTTAAATAGGTTTGAACGTTGTTGCGCCCATTTGCATCAGCCAACAAGTCTTTGAGCGCACCGTGTGAACGCATGCCACCCCAACGCGGCAACCAATGCGCCCAACGCTTAGGTGGCTGCGTCATCCACTTCAAGCGTGAATGCATGCGCTGTGCAATTTCTTCATTGAGCCAAGGCGAGGCCTCACGCTGCAAACCCATGCAGCGCTCAGCAGCAAGCGGGTCTAGGCTGGGATTTGTGGCATCAGACATGTCGGTTTTGTACGCAAGGGTAAAGGCGTCCCGTAACTGGGGTGGCATAAAAGAAGACTCTCCAGTATATTGGCGACATGGCTAGCTTCACGCTCACATGGTCTTCGCTCACTAGCGCAGGGTGGCCCAGCACCTGTCAAATTTGCGGACTGTGGTTTCGCGGCAGCGCCAACAACCGGGCGTGGTGCAGCGACTGCCAACAAAACTGCGCACCTCAAGTGGCTCGCTGCGTGCATTGCGCGCTGCTAGCGCCTCA
This sequence comes from uncultured Comamonadaceae bacterium, assembly GCA_937893415.1. Taxonomy (GTDB): domain Bacteria; phylum Pseudomonadota; class Gammaproteobacteria; order Burkholderiales; family Burkholderiaceae_C; genus RS62. Next base: position 1,991 of record CALBWZ010000359.1, read on the forward strand.
TGACCCACATGAGGCAGATACAGCGTTCAACACAAGCAGCCCTTATAGCAACGCCGCAGCCCATTGGCGCTGTGGCGCATGTGCGTCGCATCCCAACCCTTGGCAATGGGCCAGCGCAGCCGTCTCTTATGCCTACCCATGGGCAGGCATGATTGTGCGGCTAAAACATCAACAAGACAGCGCCTTGGCCAAACCGCTGGCTCAACTCATGGTGCAAGACCGCATATGCAGAGACACGCTGGCATCCGCAGATGTGTGGTTGGGGGTGCCCATAACACACCGCAAACTTGGCCTGCGGGGTTTCAACCAAACAGACTTGTTGGTCGACCACATTGCAGGCGCGTTGGCGCATTGCAGAGCGACTAGTAACTGGGCGACAACCAGACCATTGGTGCAACGACAAGACCACGGCCCCAGCCAACAAGGTTTAGGTCGACAGCAACGGCTGCGCAACTTAAAAGGCGTCTTTTCGCTGACACCTGCTGGCGTGCAGGCCACCGCTGGACGCCACGTGGTGTTGGTGGACGACGTGTACACCACTGGCGCAACACTCACCGCGCTGGCAAGCGCCGTACAACAAGCACAACCAGCCAGCGTGCATGTGTGTGTTGTGGCACGCACACCTCAAAACGGCGCTGCCGTTCAATAAAGACTGACAGGATGGCCTGCTGACATAATGCAAGTTGCCACATTTAACCGTTTACACATGCCTCATATTGTCCTTGTTCACCCGGAAATTCCACCTAACACGGGCAACGCTATTCGGCTGTGTGCCAACACTGGTTGGCAGCTGCATTTAATTGAACCATTGGGATTTTCTATGGACGACAAGCAACTGCGACGCGCCGGGCTTGATTACCACGAGTACGCCAACGTGCTGCGCCACGTAAGTTGGGACGCTTTTTTGAACACACAACACATTACAGCCGACCAGTGCTTTGCACTGACTACCAAAGGCCAGCGGTCTGTGTTTGATGCGGCTTTTAAGCCGGACGTTTACTTGGTGTTTGGATCAGAAACCCAAGGGTTGCCGCCTGACATTCGAGCCCAAATACCACAAGACCAATGGCTCAGGCTGCCCATGTGCGATGGGCAACGCAGTCTGAACTTATCCAATGCAGTCGCTGTTGTAGGCTACGAAGCTTGGCGTCAAAATGGGTTCAAGGGTGCTAAATGACTGATGCAACGCCTCCAGCCATCACGCCATCACGCCAGCGTCGACGCCGCAGGGTAGACCACTTGCGGCCAACGTCCGGGTGACTTGGCTTGGTAGGCTCAGAGCGGGCAATGTTGACTCCATCAACCAACTGTTCATGGGCTTGGCGATCGTTAACGCTGTCATGTTCAGCTGGACGAGTTGGTTGGAATTGGGCCCGGTCGGTATCTACTCAAATGCCCTGTTGGCCGCATTTTTATTGCTGGTGTTGGGTGCCAACCGCCAACAACTCTTAATTCGTGAAACAAGCGCTTGGCTGTTAATCGGTAGTGGCTACATCAATATCACGGTCAACGTTGTCACCTATGGCGGAATTTGGTCGCCTGTGCTGCCCTGGTACATGATTCTGCCCCTGCCAGCGCTGTTTATTTTTGGTCTTAGACCCATGATTGCCGTGGTCGCATGGACATTGGCCACTGTGCTGGCCATAACCCTGGCGCAAAGCCATGACCTACTACCTGAATTCCAGCCGGCAAACCTTCCGTTGGTATGGGGTTTTATGGTGTTTGAGGGTTTGGCACTCTCCATCTCCATATTACCTATTTTGTACCACTTTATGCACAGCGCGATGCTCAACGGTTTGAACGAAAAAAACCTAGAACTTCAGCGGATACGCGACCAGCTCATGACAGAGCAACTGCAAAAAGATAACTTTTTAGCCGCTGTCAGTCACGAGCTGCGCACACCTATGAATGCCATCATCGGTTTTTTGCAAGCCATTGAGCAGCGTCCCACTGGCGATGCCCAAACGCAAGAAATGCACGGCTACATGAGCCATTCAGCCAAGCACTTGATGACCATCATCAACGACTTGCTGGACTTGTCACAAATGCGCGCAGGCAAGCTCAACATAGTGCCGCGCCCAGTTGACCTGCCCACACTGGTTTCAGACATCAGCCACACCTTTAAACCGCAATTAGATGAGCGCGGCATTCAGTTGCGCGTCAAGATTGACGACAACGTTTCAAAGTGGGTGATGCTGGACTGTGACCGCTTGTCCCAAGTGCTTATCAATTTGTTAGGCAACGCGGCCAAATTCACCAGCCAAGGTTGTGTGGGTATTTATGTCAGTCAAGCGGGCCCGGGTGTGGTGCGTTTTGAAGTCCACGACACTGGCAGAGGCATTGCAGCAGACCACATAAGCCGTGTTTTTGACCGCTACTCTGACATCACCAACAGCACACGACGCACTTACGGTGGCACCGGTTTGGGTTTGTCAATTTGCCGCCAATTGATAGAGCTGCAACGAGGCACGATTGGTGTGTTCAGCCAACTGGGGCAAGGCGCTACATTTTGGTTTGAGCTGCCGCTTGAAACCTGCGAGCCGCTGGCGCAACCCAACACTGGCTCACAAGATACGCCTGCCCTAGATGAGCACCATACGCATGCACGGGTGCTGATTGTAGACGACAGTTTTATCAACCGATTGGTGGCTAAAAAACTGCTG
>CALBWZ010000360.1 GCA_937893415.1 uncultured Comamonadaceae bacterium
ATCTACCGGGTGTGTCCGAAAGTGCAGTGGTGGGCATTGCCCATGCCGATTTCGGTGAGGTGGGCGTGGCGGTGGTGGTGGCTGATAAAGGCGCAGTGCTTGACCCCCTTGCCGTGTTGTCCGCTATTAAGGGGGAGTTGGCCAACTTTAAAGTGCCCAAACATTGCGTGGTGGTTGAAGAACTACCCCGCAATGCTATGGGTAAAGTGCAAAAAAACATACTGCGACAACAATACGCTTCTCATGTGTTTACGTCTCACTAGTCGTTGTATGTTTAAGGCTGTAACTTGTCTGAGCACTCGTTAAGTGTTCGCACATTAAGCATTAAATTGAATTGTCCGTGTTTTTAATTGTGCTGTGAATGGTTTCGTTTTGAGCTGTTGGGCCGCATTCAATCAAATTGTTTATTGAAAATCAAGGTCCTGCTTATAATTCTAGATCTGATGTTTAGGAGTCTCCACTTTGTTTTCTTACCGCGTAATGTGTCGTTGTATTGCCTTGCTGTGTTTAGTGACGGGCACCGCTGTGGCGGCTGACTTGCCCCTTGGCGTTGTGGCTGTGGTGAATGGCAAACACATCCGTCAAGTGATGGTGGATGTAGCAGTGGCTCAAGAAGGTGCACGCGGCCAAGCCGATACGCCGGCGCTGCGCACGGCGGTTTTAAATGACTTGGTAGTGGCTGCAATGCTTGCAGACCGTGCACGTCAGATTGGCGTGTCTAACTTGCCAGAAATTGCTGCTGGCTTGAACTTGCTCGAGACCAATTTTTTAGCACGTGAATTACAACGTTTTTGGGTAGAAAAAAATCCTATTTCAAACGCTGAACTGCGTGATGAGTACAACCGTCAAGTTGCCGAGTTGTCCAAGCGAGGTCAATTACAAGAGTTTCAGTTGTCACACATAGTGGTGCCTGATGAAGCGCGTGCGCTGCAGATTCTCGCGGAGGTCAAAGCTGGGGCTGACTTTGTGGCCACCGCCACGGCAAGCTCCATAGATCCCAGTCGTGAGCGCGGTGGTGACATGGGTTGGGTCTTGCCGTTTAATATCTTGCCTGAGATTGGCAATGTGCTGGTCAACCTTGCCCCCAACACGTTGGCCATGGCCCCCATACAAACGCGTCTTGGTTGGCATGTCGTGAAACTGGGCGGCAAGCGTGACTACACCATTCCAACGTTCGAGGCCAGCAAACTGCCTTTGCAGCAAGCGGTACAAAATGCCAATTGGTCTGCCTATTTGCTAGACCTCAACAGCAAAACCAACATACAGCGTTAAGCTGAATGTGTATGGGTGATCTCGACGATTGCGCCTGACCTGCGTTGGACTTATCGGTTGCTGCCTAGGGCTGGTGGCGCAACTGAAGCGTTTTTTCTGCTTCTGGTGTGCGCTTTGTTAACGCTTGCAAGGCTAATAGCGTGTCGTGCTGTGTTGCGTAGTGCGTCCAAGCCTATGATGCTGATCCAAGCACAGCGCGCACCAAGCAATAAGAGTTAGGGATACAGCTTATGAATTTGTTGTCATCAATGCGGTACTTGGTGGCGTTAAGCGAACACAAGCACTTTGGACGTGCCGCCGAGGCTTGCCACATTACCCAGCCTGCCTTGTCCAATGCCATTAAGGCCTTGGAGCTTGAGTTGGGTGCCACCATCGTGCGACGCGACCGCCATTTTGTAGGGCTGACCAAGGAGGGTGAGCGCGTGCTGGCGTCGTCGCACGTTATGTTGCGCGAACAAGCACTGTTGATGCACGAGTTACAGGGCGATAAAGACGGGCCAAGCGGCGATATTCGGATTGGTACGGTGCCAACCGCTATGGGTATTGCCGTGAGGTTTGGTGCGTCCTTACAAGCTTTATATCGCGGCATCACGCCCAAGGTGTTCAGCATGAGCTCTGACCATTTGGAAAGTGGCTTGGCCGATCTCAGTTTGGACCTGGCCCTAGGCTACATAGACCGCACCAACATACCTGCAGGCAAATTGAGCCGTTGGCCACAATACAACGAGCATTACTTTTTACTCAAACGCGCGAAGAAAAGCAAAGGCAACTTGTTGCAACTGGGGCCAACCATAAGCTGGCGTGATGCGGGTGTCATGCCACTGTGCTTGCTAACCGCCGACATGCACAACCGCGCAATCATTGACGCGGCATTCACAACCGTAGGCTTGCACGTGGTGCCTGCTATGGAGGTCAACTCCAGCTTTAGCATGCCCCTGTGCGTCAGTGATGGTGATCTATGCAGCATCTTGCCAGGTACCTTGTTGTCTACCGTTTTACATCTCACTCACCTTGAGGCCTTGCCGCTGTCAAGTCCTCAAGTCGTAACGCCTATTGGCTTTATGGCTCATGCCTCTACCAGGCCTTCACGCGCCATGCAAGCGGCAATCGCTTGGCTCACCAGCGATGCTTGGCTTAGCAAAGCCAGGCTTTATAGCAATCCCTTGAAGCTGTAGTCAAGTTCAGTTGCCAACAGTCTGTGGTATGAAATCAGGTCGCCTAGCAGCCTTGTGTGTTGGCTCTTGTTGCCTGTTGCTCTAAAGCTCTACCAGCATCTGTTAGGGTACGTTTACATGTCCTATTCGTGTTTATCCGAACTTATCATTTACTTTATGAATGAAGCTATTTTTATTAACAATTGGA
>CALBWZ010000361.1 GCA_937893415.1 uncultured Comamonadaceae bacterium
CGGCCATGGGTATTTCTGCTTGTACATGCTTGCCCGCCTTCATACAAGCAATGGCCTGCGCGGCGTGCATGTGAGTAGGCGTACACAACATCACCGCGTCAACCTGGGGTAGCGCCAAACTCTCGGCAAGGCTGGTGGTGACGTGGGCAATGCCGTACTTGTCAGCCACAGCCTGTGTGGCGGGCAACTGGCGGCCAATCAGCGACACCACCTCTACACCGTCAATTTTTTGTATGCCGTCTAGATGTTTGATGCCGAATGCGCCAGCGCCTGCCAAGGCTACTTTGATGGTCATGGGTGGAGATTCCTTTGCGTGTTTTCCAAAATGGCATGACCCACAGCCGTGTTGCTGGCGGGCACGTGGTAGAAGCGGTGGACCAGTTTGGGGGCTGGGCCGGTTTGTTGGCCGTTGTTGATATCGGCCATTGCGCCGCGGGCAATCAGCCACATCACCAGCTCTATACCTTCGCTGCCGGCTTCGCGCACGTAGCTCATGTGGGGTACTTGGGCGCAAGCTACTGGGTCGTTAATGAGTTGGTCTAGCCAGTGGTTGTCCCACTCTCGGTTGATGAGGCCTGCGCGTGCGCCTTGTAGCTGGTGGCTCATGCCGCCTGTGCCCCAGATGTGGACATTGATGTCGTCGTCGTAGGTGTCTATGGCTTTGCGTATAGCTTGGCCCAGTGCAAAGCAGCGCGCGCCGCTGGGAACTGGGTATTGCACCACGTTGACGGCAAAAGGAATAACAGGGCAGGGCCATGCGCCCACGTGTGGGTCTTGCGCGCCACACATCAACGACAAGGGTACGGTGAGGCCGTGGTCAACGTCCATCTTATTGACGATGGTGAGGTCAAAGTCTTGCTGAATGACAGACTGCGCGATGTGCGATGCCAAATCGGGGTGGCCTTGCACCACAGGGACGGGGCGCGGCCCCCAGCCTTCGTCGGCGGGTTGAAATTGCGCGGCTGTGCCTATGGCAAAGGTGGGAATAAAGTCTAGGCTAAAGGCCGTGGCGTGGTCGTTGTAGACCAAAAAAATAACGTCTGGCTGGTTGTCTGTCATCCATTTTTTGGAGAAGTCGTAGCCAGCAAACAGCGGAGCCCAGTAGGCTTCTGTGGTTTTGCCTTGGTCAAGGGCTGCGCCAATGGCGGGTACGTGGGAGGTGAACACCGAAGCGGTAATGCGTGCCATGTGGGGTCTTTCTTTATGCTGGGTCAGCACCGGTGCCTGCGGGTTGGGTTGCCTGTGTGGCTGCGTGTGCAGAGCCTTGGGGCTGGCGGTGGGCTTGGGCGTCGCCGTCTTCGCCTACAAAGCGGTTGCCTTCAACCGAGCGTCCGCCCGCCACCATCATGGCGCGGTATTCCACTTCGGTCATACCGGTCATTGAGCCTGCCATTTGCTGAAAGCTCAAGCCGTCGGTGGCACCAATTTTGGCCAAGAAGTAAATATTGCCGCCTGTGCGAATGCACCAGTTCAAGTCGCGCGCGAGCACCGCTTGGCGTTGCTCGTCGGTCATGTCCCACTCGCTGAGGTAGGCGCGTTCATCGGCCTTAAAGCGGGCGCGGTTCTCGGCCTTCATGAGGCTCATGCAAAACTGGTTGAGCCAATAGCCTTTGCGGCTTTGAGCCGCATCAAAAATGATGGTGCCAGGCACATCTAAATAAGGTTTGTCTAAGGCCATGCTTCAATTCTCCTCTGGCCAATACAGGCGCATGGGGTTGCTAACCAGCAGCTTGTGCTGCAACGCAGGCGTGTTGGCAATGTGGGGAATAAAGTCCACCAGCAAGCCGTCGTCGGGCATGTGGTTTTTGAGGTTGGGGTGTGGCCAGTCGGTGCCCCACAGCACGCGGTCTGGGAAGGTTTCGACAATGCGTTTGGCAAACGGCACCACATCGCGGTAGGCCTGTTGCTCGCCGCCTACCGCGTTAGGGCCTGTGATGGATAAACGCTCTGGGCAAGACACCTTGCTCCACACGTTGCTGTGTTCGCGCATGAATCTCACAAACAGTTCAAACTCTGGCCCGTCAACGGGCTTGCTGGTGTCTGGCCTGCCCATGTGGTCCACCACCACGGTGGTGGGTAAGGTGGTGAAAAAGTCCCACAGTTCGGGCAGGTCTACCGCTTCAAAGTAAATCACCACGTGCCAGCCCAATGGCTTGATGCGGTTGGCAATTTCTAGCAACTCGTCTTTGGGCGTGAAGTCGACCAAGCGCTTCACAAAGTTAAAGCGCACGCCTCGCACACCGGCTGTGTGCAGCGCTTGCAGTTCGCCGTCGCTGATGCTGCGCTTGACGGTGGCTATGCCGCGTGCCATGCCGGCGCTGTGTTGCAGCGCATCGACCATGGCTGCGTTGTCAGCGCCGTGACAAGTGGCTTGCACCACCACGTTGCGAGAAAAACCCAGCTGATCGCGCAGCGCAAAGAGTTGGTTGTGGCTGGCGTCGCAAGGCGTGTACTTGCGCTCGGGCGCGTAGGGGAATTGCGCGCCTGGGCCAAATACGTGGCAGTGTGCATCAACCGCGCCTGCGGGCACTTTGAACGTGGGCTTGGCTGGGCCTGCGTACCAGTCCAGCCAGTCGGCTGTTTTGGTGAAGTCGCCGGATGTTGGCTTGCTGGAGTGGGATGTGTTCATTCGCAAACCTTAATCGATGTAGCGCAAGCCGGCATTGGCCAAGGGCTCGCGCATGTTGTACATGTCAAGGCCCAGCACGCCAGCTGCAAACTTGGCGCGTTTTTCGCCTTCGAAGCGCTCGCGTTTGGCGGCGGCTTCTAGCGTGTGCTGTGCCATGCCTTTGGGCACGCACACCACGCCGTCATCGTCTGCCACGATCACATCGCCAGGCGTGACCAGCATGCCAGCGCACACAACAGGAATATTGACTGAGCCTAACGTAGCCTTGATGGTGCCTTTGCTAGAGATGCACTTGCTCCACACGGGGAAGTGCATCTCTTGCAAGGTCTTGATGTCACGCACACCCGCATCAATAATGAGCGCACGTGCGCCGCGCGCCTGAAACGAGGTGGCTAGCAAGTCGCCAAAATAGCCATCGGTACAAGGTGCGGTGACGGCGGCCACCACAATATCGCCTGGCTGAATTTGCTCTGCTGCCACGTGCAGCATCCAGTTGTCACCGGGCTGAAGCAACACCGTCACGGCTGTGCCACTGACTTGTGCGCCAGCGTAGACAGGGCGCATATAAGGTTGCAACAAGCCCACGCGCCCCAAGGCCTCGTGCACAGTGGCGCAACCGTATTGGCCCAGCTGGTCGGCCACGTCTTTGTCGGCGCGGGTGGTGTTGCGGTAGCAAACGCCTAATTCGTACATGTTGTGCTCCTAAAGGATCGAAGTGTCAGGTGGGTGTTTGTGTGGCGGGTTCGGGCTACAGACCTTTGGCCTTGAGTGCGGCGTCCATGCGTGGGAATACGCGGCGTGCATTGCCCTCAAACACTTGGTGACGCTGCGCCTCGGTCAGGTTGGGCGTGGCCGCAATGTAGCGTTTGGTGTCGTCGTAGTAGTGGCCGGTTTGTGGGTCAATACCGCGCACCGCGCCAATCATCTCTGAGGCAAACAAAATGTTGTCAACCGGAATGACTTTGGTGAGCAAGTCAATGCCGGGCTGGTGGTACACGCAGGTGTCAAAGAAGATGTTGTTGAGCAAATGGTCTTCTAGCAATGGCTTTTTCATCTCTTGCGCCAAGCCCCTGAATCGTCCCCAGTGGTAGGGCACTGCGCCGCCGCCATGTGGAATTAAGAATTTGAGCGTGGGGAAGTCCTTAAACAAATCACCACTTAGGCATTGCATGAAGGCTGTGGTGTCTGCGTTGAGGTAGTGCGCGCCCGTTGTGTGAAAGCAGTCGTTGCAACTGGTAGACACATGAATCATGGCGGGAATGTCGTACTCAGCCATTTTTTCATAGATGGGGTACCACGCGCGGTCTGTCAGTGGTGGGCTGGTCCAGTGGCCACCGGATGGGTCGGGGTTGAGGTTGATACCCACACAACCGTAGTCTTTCACGCAGCGCTCAAGCTCAGGAATGCAGCTGGCGGGGTCCGCACCAGGCGACTGCGGCAACATGGCTGCGCCAATGAAGTTATCGGGGAACAGTTGTGCCACGCGCGCACACAGCTCATTGCAGATAGCCGCCCACGTGCTGGAAGTTTGAAAATCACCAATGTGGTGCGCCATGAACGAGGCGCGTGGGCTGAATATGGTTAAGTCGCTGCCACGCTCTTTCATCTTGGCGAGTTGGTTGAGCGATATGGAGTCACGCAACTCGTCATCGCTGATATGCAGGCTGTTGGGATCGGCTATGACGCAGGGGTCTGTCAGCGCTTTAATTTGCAAGTTGCGCCAGTCGCCCAAGGCCGCTGGTGCGGTGGTGTAGTGACCGTGTACGTCGATGATCAGTGGTGGACGTGTCATGTGGGGTGCCTTGTGGTGTTGACTGTGTTCAATGGGTTGACAGTGTGGGTGTTTATGAAGCTGGCGTCATGCCTTGGGCGCGTTTGGCTGGTGCCGCCGCATCGCTTGCTAGGTAGGCAATGAGTGCTTGCGCAGCACCGACATGCTGGCAGGCCGTGAGCACGCAGGCACTGAAGGTGGTGGTGATCTGTATGGCGTCAGGCAATGGGCCCAGCACGTCAATGCCTGGGGCGTGTAGCAGCTCGCTCAACTGCTGGAAACCCAATGCGGCTTGTCCGCTGGCAACCAGCGAAGCGACTGGAGTGCCTGGTGGCGGGGTGATGGTGCGTGCGGCGACTTGTTGGGCGATGCCCCAGCGCTCAAACAACTGGGCCAGTGCCACACCGCTTGGGCCTGTGGAATAGCTGATGCTGGGCGCTGCCAACACGGCGGCTTTCACGCTGGCCTCGGTGCTGAGGTCTGCGGTGGACCTGGGGGCTTGGCCACCTTGGCCATCTTGATTCGTTTGTACCGTCTGAACCGCTACCGCCACGCCTGAATGCAGCAACGCCGTCACGCTGTCTGCATGGGCGTGTCCGCTGGTCACCAGTTTGGCAATGGCATCGCTGGCCAGTACAGCCACGTCAAAGGCCTCGCCGCCTTGCAAGCGTTTGAGCGCGTCCACGCCACCGATTGACAGCATGTTGACAGGCGGCCCACCCGTGGCGGCATAGTCGCTGAGCAGCTGGGCGAGTAAGGCACGCGTGGCCATGGAGGAGATACCACGCAAGGTGTCATCGAAATCCTGATTGTGGGCGGACGCTTGAGGGTTCATGGTGGATATTGTCAGGACTACATCAACCTCAATCAATAGCATATCCAATCTATCTGTTATGCTTTATTGGCATTTCTGAGGCCATCGGCTGTCAGCATCAACTGTGCGTGACGCGCATGGACATAGGTAAAAGGTATGGACTTCAAACAACTGGCGTATTTTGAGCGTGTGGCTGAGCTGGGCAGCTTTACCAAGGCCTCACAGGCCTTGGGCGTGGCGCAACCGGCCTTGTCGCGCCAAGTGCGCGCCTTAGAGGTGGAGTTGCGCCAAACGCTGTTGACACGCAACGGCCGTGGCGCGGCGCTGACAGAGGCTGGTGAATTGCTGCTCGAGCATGTGCACGGTATTT
>CALBWZ010000362.1 GCA_937893415.1 uncultured Comamonadaceae bacterium
AGACCTTTGTTGATTTCTTCCAGAATGGACTCGATTTGTGGTTCACGCCACTCTTTGCCGGCAAACTTGGTTGTCAGCATGGTGTGGTTTTTGGACATTTCGTCACCAAAACCCATTTTGTCTGCAATGGCTTGCATGATGACGTGGTCAGGCAATGACTCAAACAAGGGGTCAATAACCTTTTCGCGCCATTGCAGTGAGCGGTTTGAAGCGGTCACTGAACCAGAACACTCAAACTGGGTAGAAGCCGGCAGCAAATAGACCGCACGGTTAGGATTAACCGTACCTTCGGTTTGCATGGCAGCCATCGCAGCAGTTGCTGTCGGGTAAGGATCGACCACCACCAACAAGTCCAGTGCATCCATGGCACGCTTCATGTCCAAGCCACGGGTTTGTGAGTTTGGCGCATGGCCCCAGAAGAAAAGACCTTTCACGGGGTTAGCCTGTGCAATATTCTCTTTTTTCTCTAGCACCGCGTCTACCCAACGTGAGACGGTTGTGCCTTTTGCTTCCATCATGCCGCTTGCAAAGCGTGCTTTCATGTCGTCATAGCTGGTATTCCAAACTCTGCAGAAGTGCTTCCATGAGCCTTCTGCCAAGCCGTAGTAGCCAGGCAATGAGTCTGGGTTAGGACCCAGGTCAGTGACGCCTTGAACGTTGTCGTGGCCGCGGAAAATATTTGCACCGCCACCTTCTTTACCAACGTTGCCCAATGCCAATTGCAAAATACAAGACGCACGCGTCATGTTGTTGCCTATGGTGTGTTGGGTTTGGCCCATACACCATACGATTGTGCCGGGACGGTTGTGTGCCAATGTGTGGGCTGCCAGGTACATTTCAGCTTCAGGTACACCGGTGACTTCTTCAACGTTTTGTGGATTCCACTTGGCCATGACCTCGTCTTTGACCTTGTTCATGCCCCAAACGCGGTCATCTATATATGCTTTGTCTTCCCAGCCATTTTTAAAAATGTGGTAACACAAACCGAACAAAAATGCCACGTCAGTGCCTGAGCGTAGACGCACGTATTGGTCTGCTTTGGCAGCTGTACGTGTGTAACGTGGATCTACCACAATCATTTTGCAGCCAGCTTCTTTGGCTGCCAGCATGTGCAGCATTGAAACAGGGTGAGCCTCTGCTGCGTTAGAGCCAATGTAAATCGCAGACTTGGAGTTGCGCATGTCGTTGTAGCTGTTTGTCATGGCGCCGTAGCCCCATGTGTTGGCTACACCAGCAACTGTGGTCGAGTGACAAATACGAGCTTGGTGGTCACAGTTGTTTGTGCCCATAAAAGCCATGAACTTCCGCAGCAAATAACCTTGCTCGTTGTTGCTTTTTGAGGATGCCACCATAAACAAAGAATCAGGACCACTGGTCTTCTGAATATCTTTCATTTGGTTGGTAATCTCTGTCAACGCTACATCCCAAGACAAACGGGTGTACTTGCCGTTAACCAGCTTCATGGGGTAGCGCAAACGGTGGTCACCATGACCGTGCTCGCGAATAGCCGCACCTTTCGCGCAATGAGCGCCAAGGTTGATGGGTGAGTCAAACACTGGCTCGTGTCGTGTCCAAACGCCATTTTCAACGACTGCGTCAATCGCACAACCCACTGAACAGTGGGTACATACGGTGCGCTTGACTTCAACCTTGCCCTTACCATCTGTTGTTGGAGCGCCTTCTGCGGCCATGGCTGGACGGATTAAGCTGAGTTGGCTGGCGGCCAAACCAGCACCTGCGCCAATGCCGGAGCGACGTAAAAACGCACGTCTATCCAGTGTGGGCATACGAGATGCAACAGCTCTCTTCAGGCTGTGTACTAAATGTCCACCACCGGCAGCGCGGGTGGTTTCACTGGATTTCTTAACGATGCTCATGGCGAGTTCACCTTAAAAATGAGTGGAAAAAATGGTGTGGGTAAGTGAGTCAGGCTACTGTCGAGCGGTAGTAGCGCTTGACGTGTTCAGACAACTGGTAGCCTTTTTTCGATGTCTCGGTCAAGGCCGTTGGCAACGCAACGGGCGTGGCAATTGGCTTTTTAGCGATAGCAAGGGCTGCCAAGGATGCGGCGGCACCCATAGCACCAAAGAATGTACGGCGGGAAGCGAACGGTTTCATGGGTTTAACTCCTTGTTCAGCGCAAATATGGATTCAAAACGATATTCATTTATCTGTTGTATATATTAACTGGTGGACGCATACATTTGCTAAGGGTTTACACCGCTTAGTTATATTTATTTGCATTTTTGAAAAACCATAGGCCCAAGCACCTCAAAGGCTTTACAGTTATGTCTTTTAAAAAATTCCCGTGAAAAAAGGTTTGTTTGTATGAACATTGCGCTAAAAGAAGCGTTAGCTGCAGTCTGGTGTGATGACCTTCAAGCCTCTATCGTTGATGCTGGTCTTGTCAAGCAATGTGATTTAGAAGGTGGTTTGGCTTCTATTCGCTTGGTGTATGGCTTTGCCGCCAAGTCCCAACACGCGGCCATGCGCCAAAAAGTGACCATGGCTGCTCGCAAGCTTGAGGGCGTGCGTGAAGTCAGGGTTGTGATTGATACGCAAATCGTTGCGCATGCAGCACAACACGGCGTTGAGCGTCTAGGCCACGTGCGCAACGTGATAGCCGTTGCCTCTGGCAAAGGCGGCGTTGGCAAAAGCACAACCACGGTTAATTTAGCCTTGGCTTTGGCCGCTGAAGGTGCACGGGTCGGTGTGTTGGACGCTGATATATATGGCCCAAGCATTCCCACCATGCTCGGCATTACGGGACGTCCTGAAAGCGAAGATGGGCAGTCCATAGAACCCAAAGAAGGCCACGGTTTACAAACCAGCTCTATTGGCTATTTAATTGACAAAGACGAAGCCATGATTTGGCGTGGCCCTATGGTTACGCAGGCCTTGGAGCAGTTGTTGCGCCAAACAAATTGGCGCGACCTTGACTACCTGATTATTGATTTGCCCCCTGGTACCGGCGACATTCATCTCACCCTGTCGCAGCGTGTGCCTATAACGGGTGCCGTTATCGTGACCACCCCACAAGAAGTCGCCATCATGGACGCACGCAAAGGCTTGCGCATGTTCGAAAAAGTTTCGGTTCCTGTGCTGGGCGTAGTCGAAAATATGTCAACACATCTGTGTTCTAACTGC
>CALBWZ010000363.1 GCA_937893415.1 uncultured Comamonadaceae bacterium
ACTGCACGCCCGTTGTCCAGCACCACCTTGTCCACTGTTGCGTTGCTGATGACCTCTAAGTTGCTGCGGCTTTGTGCCTGTATCAAATAGGCCTTGGCTGCGGTGTGGCGCTCGCCATTGGCATGTGTCACTTGGTAGATACCGGCACCCTCTTGCGCGTCGTCGTTGAAGTCATGGCGAAGCGGCACACCACCTTGATGCACGGCTTGCACAAAAGCCAATGCAATCGGGTTGGGCTCAGGCAAGTCTTTCACATTCAACGGCCCATTGACGCCATGCCACTGGTTGGCGCCGCGCTCGTTGTTTTCGCTGCGCTTGAAATACGGCAGCACGTCGGCATAGGCCCAGCCGGCATTGCCCATAGCGGCCCAGCCGTCGTAATCCATAGGGTGACCACGTGTGTAAATCATGGCATTGATGGCGCTAGAGCCACCAAGGCCTTTGCCACGCGGCTGGTAACACACGCGCTGGTTTAAATGCTGCTGCGCCACCGTGTCAAAGGCCCAGTTGAACTGGCCAGTCATGGCCAAGCCTGCCAATCCAGCGGGACAATCTACCAAGACGTGGTTGGTGTCGCCGCCTGCCTCAATCAGCACCACCGACACGCTGACGTCTTCACTCAACTTAGCGGCCAATGCGCATCCAGCTGAGCCACCACCAACCACCACAAAATCAGCCATATTTTCAACCTTGCATCTAGCTACACACTGCGTCAATCATGGCTCAAATGGCCGCGTCACACAAGCAACACCAGCCGCCTCAATGCGTGTCTTACAACAGGCACAATATGATCAAAGTAACTTTTTATAGAAATAAAACACATGATCAACATTCGAACTATTGGCATTATCGGTGCGGGCACCATGGGCAACGGTATTGCACAGGCGTGTGCCACGCGTGGCATTGACGTGGTGATGGTTGACATCAACCAAGCCGGTGTAGACACAGGCTTAGCCACCATTGCCAAGAGCTTGGACCGTCTCATCAAAAAAGAAAAAATGACAGACGCGGACAAAATAGCCGCGTTGGCCCGGATCAAGACCAGCACCCAATACGCAGACATGACAGACTGCGACTTGGTCATTGAAGCCGCGACAGAAAGCGAAGCGCTCAAGATAAAAATCTTGCAACAACTCGACACTGTGCTGCCAGCCACCACACTGATTGCCAGCAACACCAGCTCTATTTCAATTACCAAGTTGGCCGCGGCTACCCAGCGCCCTGAGCAATTCATCGGCATGCACTTTTTCAACCCTGTGCCCATGATGGCTTTGGTAGAAATCATCCGCGGCTTGCAAACCAGCGACGCCACACACGATGCCGTTAAAGCACTGTCTGAGCACCTGGGAAAAACACCTATTACCGTCAAGAACGCGCCCGGCTTTGTGGTGAACCGCATATTGGTGCCCATGATCAACGAGGCGTTTTTTGTATTGGCCGAAGGCTTGGCCACGCCAGAAGACATAGATGCTGGCATGAAATTGGGCTGCAACCACCCCATCGGCCCGTTGGCGCTGGCCGACATGATTGGCCTAGACGTGTGTTTGGCCGTGATGAATGTCTACGTTGCCGAGTACAACGACGGCAAATACCGCCCGTGCCCGCTGCTCAAAGAAATGGTGGCAGCAGGCTATTTGGGCCGTAAAACAGGACGTGGTGTCTACACTTACTAACGAAGCGCAGGCCAGCTGACCAGAGCCGGCACACAGGCAACCACGCACCTACCAAGGCAAGGCATGGCCTTGGTAGTCAAAAAATTGCCCGGTGTGCGCTGGGCCTAGCTGATTCAACACCGCTTGCAACTCCTGTGCGGCCACACTGGCTGTGCGCACGTGCAAGCCCTTTTTGGCAAACGGCTTCGACAAGTCTGTGTCCACCGTACCGGGATGCAAGGCCACACACACAGCGTCCTTGTTGTGGCGGCGCAGTTCAATAGAGGCCGTCTTCACAAACTGATTAAGCGCCGCCTTGGACGCACGGTAGCCATACCACCCACCCAGGGCGTTGTCGCCAATACTGCCCACCTTGGCTGACAAAAAGGCCACCACCACACGCTCGCTCTTGGGCAGCACATCGAACAAGGCGCGTATCAACAATGCGGGGCCAATGGCATTCACTTGCATGACATGCTGCAAATAAGTCGCGTCCAGTTGACGCCAACTGCGTTCGGGTTGTCCCAGCTCGTCGCTGTGCAAAAACCCTGTTGCAATCACCACTTGGCGCAACTGTGAACCGCTGCTGCCCAGCTGTTCTTTCAGCCAAACGCTGGCTGCCTCTAGCGTGGCAGGTTGGGTGAAGTCGATGGGCGGGGTGGTGCTTCGACTCAAGCCTACGGTGCGGGTCGTCGGCTTAGAGCCTGCGTCTTGCGCCTGCAGCAAGCCAAGCCAAGCTTGGCCTAAACCGCCGCCCGACCCAACAACCACGCGAAGCTGCGCAAAATTTGAAGTATTCATAGGTTCATGTTGTAGTGACATAGTGCATTGAACCCCAGCGCTAAAACCCTTGCTGCCAGCTTGGTTGAGATGACCCCGAATCTGTTCACACATGACAAGATGTAGAACACCATTCAAAGAGGAAAGTTGATCGCAATTCGGTTCACAATAGCAACATGACACAGCAGCACTTCCCCACCAACAGCTTTACCGACGCCACACAAGCCCTTGCTTATGTGCAGCTTATTTACCAAGAAGCCGTCACCTATTTGCGCGCTGGCCTGACAGCCTTTGTAGACAGTTCCCAAGACATAGAGCCTGCAGCTAGGGTGCGCGCTTGCTACCCGATGGTGCGCTTTCAAACACTGAGCGTGACGCGCACCAAAGACGCCAACAAGGCCTTGTCGTATGGCTTTGTCAGTGGCGCGGGTACGTTCGAGACCACGCTCACACGGCCAGACCTGTTTGCCCACTACTACGAAGAACAATTCAAACTTCTGCTTCAAAACCACCATGCAGTGTTGGAAGTCGGGGTCAGCACCGTGCCTATTCCTGTGCACTTTTCGTTGGCTGAACAAGACCACGTGGAAGGCCAGCTGAGTGAGGCCAGACGCGCCCAGTTACCGGATGTATTTGACTTGCCAGACCTATTGGTGATGGACGATGCCATCGCCAACGGCGACGTGAATCTCCAACCTGAAGACGCCAAACCACTGGCGCTTTTTACGGCGCCTAGGGTGGACTACTCGCTGCACCGCCTGCGCCATTACACAGGCACCTCGCCTCATGGTTTTCAAAACTTTGCACTGCTGACCAACTACCAGTTTTACATTGACGAGTTTGTCGCGCTTGGCAAGCAACTCATGCTCGACCCCAACAGCCAATACATCGGCCTGATTGAGCCCGGCAATGTGCTGACCCGACGCGCTGACTTAACAGACAGTGATGAGGCTGTGCTGCAAGATGCCGTTCAACATGCCCAAGGTCAAGCACCGATTCGGCTGCCACAAATGCCGGCCTACCATTTGGTACGGGCAGACCGCGGCGGCATCAGTTTGGTCAATATTGGCGTCGGCCCCAGCAACGCCAAAACCATGACCGATCACATCGCCGTGCTGCGTCCCTATGCGTGGATTATGTTGGGCCACTGCGCCGGCTTGCGCAACAGCCAAGCCTTGGGCGACTATGTGCTGGCGCACGGCTACGTGAGAGAAGACCACGTACTGGATGAAGAGTTGCCATTGTGGGTGCCTATTCCGCCGTTGGCCGAAGTGCAAATCGCGCTGGCCAGCGCCGTGGCAGAAGTCACGCAGCTAGAAGGCAACGAACTGAAGAAAATACTGCGTACAGGCACTGTCGCCAGCACTGACAACCGCAACTGGGAACTGCTGCCGTTTTACGGCGAGCGCAGCACGCCGGCCAAACGCTTTTCACAATCACGCGCCATCGCACTGGACATGGAAAGCGCCACGGTTGCCGCCAATGGCTTTAGGTTTCGCGTGCCTTACGGCACCTTGCTGTGTGTCAGCGACAAGCCCCTACACGGCGAAATAAAACTACCGG